>CANRLX010000191.1 GCA_947631615.1 uncultured Acetatifactor sp. | reverse complement strand
ATACCCTTGCGTCTTCGCCGGCATCGTATAGCCCACCTGGCTGTCCGCTTTCAACGACAACAGGCACGCATCCGCCAGCTTATAAAACTTTGGCATCTCTTCTACAGGGTGACGGCCATGAAATACGACTATATCTAGCAAATCGTTATCCGCCGCATATCTTTCCATCTCTTCTTTTTGTGACCCGGTGCCCACAAAATGAACTGCGAAGCTGGGTAAATCCTTTATCTGTTTTACAGCTGCAAGTACGGAAACTAAATTTTGTTGAATACCCAAATTTCCTAAAAAAACGAAATCCACTATTCCGTTATCCTCTGCTGTCAGATCCATATCCAAATATTTGTCATCTGCAAAAGCAGGAACATAAATTAATTTTTCAAATGGAGTCGAATGTACTTTCTGAAAATAGGGGATGAAACTATCTGACTGCACAGCAATCCTATCACACGAGTCATAAACTCTCTTGCTTATCCAGCCAATGTATCTATATAACGGATTCTTTTCGCTCTTTATATATGCTTTCATAGCCTCAGGCCACAAATCGCAACAATACAAAAAAAGCGGTACCCCATGTCGCTTGGCATATTTTTTCGCCGGAATACTCATCAATATTGGACAAAGCTGATATGAAAAAACCAAATCAAAATCGTCAGGGATTTCATTGATTTTGGCCATAGCACTTAAATAAAAGCTAATATAATTAATGGCCAAATGCACTGGTCCTTTCTTCCGTCCTATCAAATAACAGCGAATAACATGAACACCATTGACCGTTTCTTTTCGATGGCCTTTTTTATACTCGTCAGGAACTATTCCTTCAGGATAGTTTGGTAGTCCCGTCAATACCGTTACATCATGGCCATTCGCAACAAGCTGCTCACAAATTGGTGTCACTTGAAAGTTCTCAGGGTAATAATGCTGGCAAACCACTAATATTTTCATTCGTATACTATCTCTTTCTTCCCTTTTAACGCACTAAAATATGCCTATGCACTGCTTCTTGCGCAAAATCAAAAGCTTAACAATCATAATATAGATCGCAATCTATGTGCAAAAAATGACTCCTATAGAGAAGCACTATCTTGCCTCTGACGATCACATAGAAAATACATTGTCACAACCATTCTCCTGGGGCCGAACAGTATACAAAGGCACCAAATTAACTCATTTTTTCTTACCAACCTTGGCCAGAAATAATGACTACAAACGTCCTGAGTATCAGTTTCAGATCTACCAAAGCAGAGCGCTCCTCTATGTACTTCAGATCCAGCGCGACACGTCCGTCGAAGTCGATGTCGTTGCGATGGTGCGCTGTCTGCCAGTAGCACGTCAGTCCCGGCGTCACCGCCAGCCGCTGCATCTGATACTCGTTATAGTGCTCCACCTCCCGCGGCAGCGGCGGTCGGGGACCCACGATGCTCATATCTCCTTTTAGAACATTCAAAAGTTGGGGCAATTCGTCTATGCTCGTCTTGCGGATGAATCGCCCCACCCGTGTGATCCGCGGGTCATGCTCGATTTTGAAAGCACAACCATCCACCTCGTTGTACTTAATAAGCCCGTCCAGCAGCTCCTCCGCATTCACCACCATGGACCGGAATTTATAAAACTTGAACTCTTTCCCGTTTTTGCCTACACGTGCCTGCATAAAGAACGGCGAGCCTTTGGGGTCATCCACAAACACCAGCACGCTCACGATCACGAAAAGCGGAGACAGGACTGCCAGCGCAGTCAGAGACGCCACGATATCAAAGGTTCTCTTTATGAAGAGATATGTACGGTCCTGCCTGACCTCAACTCTGCCGCGCTCCGCGACAGAGATACCGTCTTTTCCGTATTCTTTTTTCTCCGTCGCCTGATCCAACTTTGATCTTCCTATCTTTTCTTATGTGTTTATGTACAAGCGGGCTCGGAACTTGTGCTCGCTCTCCTGGCTCTTTAAGCCTGTTTCAAATGCTCAGGCAGGTCCGATCCACCTTTTCCCCGCCCGGTCGGATGTGTTCGCCTGCTTATATCTCTTTGTTCGCCTGTCTATCTTTGCATCCGGGCCCCAGATGTCCAGCTGCCGCAGCTTCTGCTGCCGCTCGTCGCTGAGCTTCTGCCGGGAGGGATACCCCTCCATAAGCCGCCGCTGCCTGTACAGCCATGTGCCCAGCCATATCCCATCAGCGGTTTTGTAATCCCGGGGTATATCGGTACACTTGTGCTCCGCCAGGTACTTCCGGCACAGTTCGTACCGATACTCCCAGGACGACGTCTTGTCCCAGATCATCCCGATGGCGTCCAGACGGGCGATCCGCTCCGGCGTCAGGCTGGACGTTCTGTCCTTTCTCTGCCGCCGCAGCTCCACGATCCACCGGCCCAAAGGCAGACCGTCTTCCGTAAAGTACCCGGCCGTAAGATCCAGATCGCCGTGGGCCCTGTAATACTTCTCCGCTGCCCGGTAATTGGTCTCCCAGGACTCAGCGTGGCGGTTACCCCAGAACATCCCGATGGCATCCAGCCTCTCGATCTGCTCACCGGTCATCGTCTTTTTCCCTGCACGATAGCTCTT
>CANRLX010000190.1 GCA_947631615.1 uncultured Acetatifactor sp. | reverse complement strand
ACATTGTGGAGGGCATTGTCCGGGTCATGCAGGGAGCGCCGGAGAAAAAAACAGGGAATGACGGCCTGCCCATCCCGCCGTACCGGGTCTATAACATTGGAGGCGGTACACCGGAAAACCTGCTGGACTACATCAGCACCTTACAGGAGGAGCTCGTCCGCGCGGGCGTATTGCCAGAGGACTATGACTTTGAGGGCCACAGGGAGCTGGTTCCCATGCAGCCCGGCGATGTTCCGGTCACATACGCGGACAGCACCGCGCTGGAGCGCGACTTCGGCTTTAAGCCCACGATAGACATCAGAACTGGCCTTCGCAAATTTGCGGAGTGGTATAAGGGCTACTACATGGACGGGAAAAGATAGGACAAGGGTACGATGAACTGTGAAGAAAAATTCTTTGAAAAATATGGGCGTGGACCCGACGGTATTTCATTCAGCCCTTACCGGATATGTCCTATCGGGGCGCATTGCGACCACAACCTTGGAAAAATAACCGGTTTTGCAATAGACAAAGGAATCCATATAGCATATCGGCCGAAGCAGAACGGCGTCATCGAGATGTCGAGCCTGCAGTTCCCCAAGCGCGCTCAGTGGCACATCCGGGAGATCGGAGAGAAGACCGGCGATTGGGCGGACTATCTCCGCGGCGCTACTTGGGCGCTGGCAAAGGAGCACAGCCTTTTTGTCGGCATCTGCGGCGTGATAGATGGTTCTCTGCCCATTGGAGGACTCAGCTCCTCAGCAGCCGTGATTCTCGCGTTTTTGGATGCGCTTTGCAGAGTGAACCAGATAAAACTCACGGCGCAGGAGCTGATCAACATTGCCTTCGATGCGGAGAAAAACTATGTCGGCGTGAACGTCGGGACACTTGACCAGTCCTGCGAAGTGCTGAGCAAGAAAGACCACCTGCTGTATTTGGATTGCAAAGACAACAATTATGAGCTGATTCCAACTCCGGGGAACATGAAGCCGTATAAGATCGCCATTTTCTTTAGCGGTTTAGAGCACAGCCTTGCGGGTTCGAAATACAACATGAGAGTGGACGAGCTAAGAGCAGGAATCTATGCGGTGCGGGCGTTTGCCGGGATGGATTACGGAAAGTTTTATGAGGCAAACGCGCGTAATGTGAGCTTTGAGACATATGAAAAATACAAAGACAAACTTCCGACGCAGTGGGCACGCAGGTGCGAACATTGGTATACCGAGTTTAAACGCGTTGAAGCGGGCGCCGAGGCATGGCGCAGGGGAGATATTGATGAATATGGTCGCCTGAGTTTTGAAAGCGGCTGGAGTTCCATTCATAATTGGGAATCCGGCGCTCCGGAACAGATACGGCTTTATGAGATCATGAGGGAGACGGACGGCATCTACGGCGGAAGATTTTCGGGAGCAGGTTTTAAAGGCTGCTGCATGGCGCTGATCGACCCGAGCAAGGCTGACACGATCGCCGAAGAAGTCGAGAGAAAATATCTGACCTCATTTCCTAAAATGAGTGGCAAATATAGCTTCCACATGTGTGAGAGCGCTGATGGAGTAAATCTATGAAGTGCTTGATTTTAGCCGCAGGCTATGCGACAAGGCTCTATCCGCTGACAGAGAACTTTCCCAAGCCGCTCCTGCCGGTGAAGGACAAGCCGATCCTCGACTGGCTGATAGAGGATATCGACCGAAGCGGCGAAGTGGATGAATACATAGTGATCGGCAATCACAAGTTTGCTCATCACTTTGAAGATTGGGCGAGCGGCCACAAACAAAAAATAACCGTCGTTGACGATGGTACAAGCTCAAATGAAACACGCTTGGGAGCGGTGCGGGATATTCAGTTTGCGATTGACGCACTGAAACTCTTGGGTGATCTGCTTGTGATCGCCGGTGACAACCTGCTGGACTTTTCGCTGACAGACTTCATCTCCTATGCAAAGGTAAAGGGCACCTCTTGCATCATGCGATACTACGAACCGTCAGAAGCAAGGCTCAGAAAGAGCGGAGTGGTAGAGATAGACTCGGAAGACAGGGTCCTCAGCATGGAGGAAAAGCCAGAAAATCCGAAGTCACATTGGTGCAGTCCGCCGTTCTATTTTTACAAGGCTGATGATGTTCCATTGGTAGCCAGAGGAATTGAAAGCGGTTGCGGAGTGGATGCACCCGGGAGCTTTATGGAATGGCTCAGTACACAGACAGCCGTCCACGCGATGGAAATGCCGGGTAAGCGGTATGACATCGGCAATCTTGAGAGCTATGAAGCGGTGCAGAAAACATATAAAGGGATAAACGGTGGTAAAAATGATAAATAAGCAGACGGGAGAAAAATACAAGATAGCGGTTGCCGGGACGGGCTATGTCGGCTTGTCCCTTGCTGTGCTGCTCGCGCAGAATAACCAAGTGACGGCGGTAGATATCCTCCCGGAGAAGGTCGAGAAGATCAACAACAGAGTAAGCCCAATACAAGACAAGGAGATCGAAGAATACCTGGCTGAGAAGGACCTTGATTTGACCGCCACACTGGACGGAGAAAGCGCGTATGCGGACGCGGACTTTGTGATCATCGCCGCCCCG
>CANRLX010000189.1 GCA_947631615.1 uncultured Acetatifactor sp. | reverse complement strand
CCGCGTCAGGCGCCTGGCGCAGCGGAGACGTTTCCCGGTGCATGTCCCGATAATCCCGTTCTTCAATGTCCTCCCGGATCTTTTCCAGGTCGCACTCCTGCCCCTTCGCTTTCAGTTCGTCATAGCGGCGTCTGGCCCTGACCGTGCTGTCCGCGGTCAGATAAACCTTCAGTCCGGCGTTTGGCAGCACACAGGTTCCGATGTCCCGCCCGTCCATGATACAGTCATTTTCTGCCGCAAGGCTCTGCTGCAGCTCCACCATTTTTTCCCGCACCTTTGGGATCGCGCTCACCACCGAGGTGGCGTTTCCCACCTCTTCCGTCCGCAGATAAGAATTTACGTTTTCCCCGTTGAGGAAAACCATCTGCTCGCCGTTTTCGTACCGTATGGTAATATCGGCGAAGGCGCACTGTTTCACAACACTTTCCGTATCCGACGGATCGATCCCGTTCCGGAGCATAAACAGCGCCATGGCCCGGTACATCGCTCCGGTGTCCACATAGATCATGTGCTGTCTCCTTGCCGCCTCTCTGGCAATGGTGCTCTTTCCGGCCCCCGCCGGGCCGTCTATGGCTACATTAAACCGCATCCTCTTTCTCCTTTCCCACAGCCGCCTTTCCGGCCAGATGTCCCGTGGACCACGCGATCTGAAGGTTAAACCCGCCGGTCAGCGCATCCAGATCCAGCACCTCGCCGGCAAAGTACAGACCCTTCACGATCTTTGACTCCATGGTGGACGGGTTCACTTCTCTCACGGACACGCCGCCCCTTGTGATGACGGCCTCCCCGAAGCCTCCCGTCCCCGTCACCGTCAGGGGCAGGCGCTTGAGCAGCTCCCCAAACGTTTTCCGCTCCTCCCGGGTGATCTCGTCTCCCCTTTTGTCGGGACGGATCCCGGAAAGCTCTACCATGACGGGAATCAGCTTCGCCGGCAGAAGCTCCCCAAGCGCGTTCTTAAACTGCCGGTGCCGGTTGGCCTCAAACTCCCGGACCAGGCGCCTGTCGAGCTGCTGCGCGTCAAGGCCGGGCTTTAGGTCGATATACAGTGCGGCCTTCGCGGCCCCATCCCCCTCAGATCTCTTTTTTCCCCTGCCAAGGCAGCTGCTGGCGGACAGAATCAGAGGGCCGCTGACGCCGGAATGCGTAAACAGCATTTCTCCCAGGCCGCTGTAAACCTCTCTGTCGTCCTCCTCGAGAACAACCCTGACGTTTCTCAGGGAAAGTCCCGCCAGCCTCCCGCACCATTCCTCCCTTGCCAGGAGCGGCACAAGGGACGGACTCCGCTGCGTCACCGTATGGCCCGACTCCCGCGCGAACCGATAGCCGTCGCCGGTGGAACCCGTAGCCGGATAGGAACAGCCCCCCGTACAGACGACGACCCTGCCGGCCGCCATGCTGCTTCCGTCCGGGAACCTGACGCCTGCGATCTCTCTGCGGGAAAGGGCTGCTTCTTTTCCGTCCCGTTCGGGTTCCCGCAGCAGAAGGCTTTCCACCTCCCTGTTCAGCAGGATCTTCACATCTCTTCTTTTCAGTTCGCGTTGAAGGGCCGCAATCACATCAGAAGAATGATCGGAGACGGGAAAGACCCTTTCTCCCCTCTCCACCTTCAGCGGGCACCCCGCCTCCTCCAGCCATCTCATCAACGCCCTGTTGTCAAAATCATAAAACGCACTGTACAGAAATTTTCTGTTGGTGCAGACATTGGCAAGAAGCGTCTCCACATCCGCGGCATTGGTCACGTTGCAGCGCCCCTTCCCCGTGATAAAAAGCTTCTTTCCCAGTTTTTCGTTCTTTTCCACAAGGCAGACCGCCGCCCCGCCCTCTGCAGCTGCCGCGGCTGCCATCATGCCCGCCGCGCCGCCGCCCACCACCAGTACCTTATTGTTCTCCTGCATCCTGCTCCCTCCGAAGGGAATAATTTAGGATCGGCTCATCATCGATAAAGTTGATCTCGTCGTTCAGGTACACCTGGTAATTGTTCCAGGTTTCCTCCAGCATCTCCAGGTTTCTTCTCACCTCCTGGGGACACTTCAGACAAAGCGCCACAACCAGGGCGTTGATCACGCTTAAGGGCGCCACCAGAGAATCCACGATGGAGACCATGTCGCTTCTGGCCAGAAGATTACAGGAAGAATACAGGCACATGGGGGAATGGGCGGAATCCGTGATGGCAACTACCTTTGCGTTCCTGTCATTGGCAAATTCCATCGCCTTCAGAGTCCTCATGGAATACCTGGGAAAGCTGATCCCGATAAAACAATCCTTCTCATGGATCCGGATCATCTGCTCAAACGTCTCGCTGACGCTGGTGGTCTTTAACAGAACCACGCCGCCCCGCACCATATTCAGATAAAAATGCAGGAACTCCGCCAGCGGCTCGTTGCTGCGAAGCCCCATGATATAAATGGTCTCCGCCTCGAGAATGGTGCTCACCGCCGTCTCAAAAGCCGCCGGGTCCAGATGTTCGATGGTGTGCTGAAGCTTTTCGATATCCGCCGTTATGACGGAGGCCAGAACCTCGGACTGAGAGCTCCGGCCGTACTTGGCGTCCATCTTCTGGATGCTGTTCAGCTTACTCTTTACGCATTCCTCC
>CANRLX010000188.1 GCA_947631615.1 uncultured Acetatifactor sp. | reverse complement strand
AGATGATCGAGCAGCTGGCAAAGCGCTCCGGAGATGTGTTTGAGATGGGGGAGGGAACGCTCTATCCCATCCTGCACACCCTGGAAAAGAGCGGGTATGTCTCTTCGTACCGGCAGGCAATCAACGGCCGGGAGCGGAAATACTATCATCTCACAGATCGTGGCCGGAAGCAGCTGGACGAGAAAAAGGAAGAGTGGAAGCAGTTCAGCAAGGGTGTGGAGGGGGTGCTGAGCGGAGGAGCGTACGCATTCGCTTGAGGAGGTGTGCGAGATGAAAAAGAACAGCGAGACCCGGCGTAAATGGTATCGCCTTACCCGGGGAAAGCGGATCGTTCGGAATCTGGTGCTCGCTCTCGTCCTTGCTGTCTTTGCCTGGGGAATCTACGGGTTCCCGCTGCCGGTAGAGGCGGCCTTCCGCCGCCTGGAGCGGGAACACCTGCTGGAACCCGGGGAGATCGCTTTACTGCTGCAGCCGGAATGGGGCAAGGAGTATGCCACGGTCTCTGTCAATGGACAGCAATATAGCAGCAATGGTGTGATCTGTGCCGCTGTCTCGCCGGATTGGATATTCTGCTCCGCCGGTACCAGCAGGACCTTTGATCCGTGGGAGATTGCCTATTTCTGCTCTCGCGGGGACGGCGTGGATGTGATTCCCCTGGCGCATTACATGGTTACAACGGTGGACTATAGCACCGGCCGCCTTGACTTGAAATCATATATGCCGTACCTGGTGCTGGATCTGGATGTGCCGGCGGAGACAGTGCGGGTAGAGATGGACATGGAGTATCGGATGGACGGCCGAGACGGCGAGAAGACCGTGATGACCACCGGCGCTGGCGAAAAGCAGGAGAGCGGTGCCTGGCTATTTTTCCTGGATCGGCCAAACGGATCCGCCTATGCGACCGGACAGATCGGGGCCCCATGGATCATCCGGGCCTATGCGGCAGATGGAACCCTGCTGCAGGAAATAGAGGGAACGGTCCGCGAGTACAGTGTCGGGTGAGAGAGGGGGATTCGAACATGGAATTGCGGGGAGAAGCGAACAACTGGCTGTATCACGCCACCTGTAAGATCCGCTTTGCGGAGGACCGGGATGCAGTGCGGCAGGAACTACGGGAACACCTGGAGGACGAGATCGCCGCTGTGCAGGAGGCAACCGAGGTCTCCCAGGATGATGCGGAGAAGATCGTGGTACAGCGGATGGGCGATGCCGATGAGGTAGGCGAGCGCCTGGCCGCCGTGCACACGCCGTGGATGGGCGCTCTCTGGCGGCTCAGCAAAGTCCTGCTGGTCCTGGCATGTATCCTGGTGATCTTCTCTGCCATCCGTGAGCGGACAAACAACTGGGCCTATAATTTCGAGTTGTTCAGTACAGAGCCCCTCTCTGAAGTGAAATCGACTCCCACGGACGGGCGCAGGGTAATTCCCGGGCCAGCGCTATTCGTTCCAGGGGAGGACCCAGACCAGGAGACTGCTTTCTCCTGCGAGGAGCAGGTGAAAGTGGGGACCCAAACCGTAAAACTGCGGAACTGCGCCATCTGGCGTACGGCTGAGAACCACACAGACCTGTTTCTCCACATCCGTCTGGAAGACCACCGCTTCTGGGAAATAGGGCAGCTAATGGGCGGCCTGTTCACTGTTGCAGACGGCAGGGGAAACACTTGTGAGTGCATCGCCCTGGAAGGGGGAAGTGGCTTCCACCACACCGAGTACCTGATCCAGGCATTTGATTTCGACCCCGCCTCGGACTTCATCCAGATCTCGTACGGACCAGACGGCAGCATCTTCTCCTTCCGGGTGGACATCCCGGATGCCGCTTGAGAGAACGCCAGCCTGTATCCTCAATATATGACCCTCTGTCCAGCCGGATAAGCGGCTGGACAGAGGGCTTTCTTGTCTTGAGATGTGCGGCCCGCCAAAACAGATTCGGCCGGTTCGTACGTGCTCCGTGTTGTAATATGGAACTCCTGATCATAGATCTTGATCGGTTCTGTCCCCTCTGCTATACTGAGGTGGCTTTGAAACAGCAAGTGCAATCTGGGGCTTCAACAAACACACAAGCGGTTGCTTCTGTGAAAACTTGCCACATCGAGGTAAAATGCTAGCCCTCAGATCCCTGTATCGTGTACAGCATTAGAGATGCCTATTTTGGGCAAAGGCTTCAACATGCATGGTGCGCGGGCAAATATTGATAGAGGTGACCTCTATGACTGCTTGTTCAGAAAAAGAACTTGTTTTTTGCGTTTTCCTGATTCATATCCTGGCAGAACACACCGGATTGACTCCGCCGGACATCTATCAGAGACTGACGGATTCGGGGATCATGGATGAATATATCATTCCGTTCTACGATGTACTTCATACTTTGGGAGATCGCTACCTTGTTGACGACATTACCGATATGATGCGTGAGCGGGGGGTATTGGTGTGATTGTATATCACGGTTCAATGCAGGTGATAGGATGAACTGCTCAAGAGATGATTTGGAGCGCATTTACCGGCGAGATCTCGAGATCGATATCATCAAGGATGTCGCCGCAGAGAAGCAGATCAACTGCCGTGGTGATACCCGCAAATAGTGTTGATAAATTCCAACCAGTGGCACCCCCTACCCCAGGGGGCACCATATTTTCCCAGCCTAGACCCCCAGGAGGTACTCCAAGGTCAGCTGCCCCAGGTCTAGCAGATCCTTGCCCTTCACATCAGCAACGGTGCTGTTGCAGGTGTCCGGTGACACGG
>CANRLX010000187.1 GCA_947631615.1 uncultured Acetatifactor sp. | reverse complement strand
ATCAAGGCCGTTTGCCTCCAACTTCTTTCTTAATCTGTTTATGTTTACCGCCAAAGTGTTTTCATCGACGAAAGATTCCGTTTTCCATAACGATTTCATCAGTGCTTCCCGGCTCACGGCTTTCCCCTTGTTTTTCATTAGACAGTACAAAATGCAATATTCGTTTTTAGTAAGTGAGATATTTTCCCCGTTATAAGCCAAGGTATTATCGCTGGTATTCAGAAAAGCGCCCCGGTGCTCCAGGACATGTGCGCTCGAACTGAAATCGTATGTCCTGCGCAGAAGCGAATGAATCTTCGCAATCAATACATCCCAGTCAAATGGCTTTGCGATAAAGTCATCGGCACCCATGTTGATCGCCATAACGATGTTCATGTTGTCGGAGGCGGAGGATATGAAAATGATTGGAACATTTGAAATTTTGCGTATCTCCGCGCACCAATGGTAGCCATTGAAAAAAGGCAGGCGAATATCCATAAGAACAATGTGGGGCTCATACTGGACAAATTCCTCAAGGATTTTTCTGAAATCCGCAATGATTTGGCAGTCTATATCCCACATTTGGGTTTGTTTTTTAATTTCCTCGGCTATTCTCGCATCATCTTCCACAATGAGTAAACGGTACATAGTTCCTCCTCGGCGTGTTCGCTTTCTATCTCCGCCAAGAAATTATACCATAAAAAACGCAAAAAATAAATTAAGAGAATAGATATCCAACTACAAGAGATTTCACATCGTTTAATAAGAGATTTCGTTTCTGTAAAATAGTGTCGACTATGATTTTTAAGGAGTGAACTTAATGGAGGACAGAGGAATCCGGTTCACATTTGATTTTATGCCGATAGGACAGGAAATCAAAAAGAACCGTGAAAGTGAGAAGATGACCCGTGAACAGCTTGCGGAAATTGTCGGGTATGCACCGAGACATATTCAAGCTATCGAAAACGAGGGTCAATATCCCAGCTTCAGCCTTTTTGTACAACTTGTTACTATGTTCGATGTAGCGGTTGACCGCTTCTTTTTCCCTGAGAAAAGCACAAAAAGCTCTGTAAGACTGAAAGTAGATGCTTTGCTGGACGAAATGAGTGAGAACGGCTTGCAGGTCATTCTTGCGGCGGCAGTCAAAGGATTTTCTATCACGGCTTCAAAAATCGGCCTTTTAAGTGGTTGTATTTATCTTCTGCCAGAAAATGAAGTGAAAACTTCTGACATTGACGGAACGGCAGTTACCTTTGGGTATCGTTCCATGCCCTATGGTCCGTATGACCCTGACACGCACGAACCGTCCGGCTACTATGATATGTATGTGGCTGAATTTGAATATGACGGTATCGAGTATCAGTTAGTCGCTGAACAAATGGAAGCAGAAGAAGTTGTAAAAGTTGTATCGTCTATCATCGTTGACAAGTAATTAACACCAAAAGAGCATATACCACAAGGGCGGCCGAGAAAATCGACTGCTCTTTTTCCATGCCTACGGAAAGAAAGGAGCGCCCCCCATGACGAAACCGAGGGAGAAAACCCGCGAGGAATAGACCGCCGAGATTGAGGACGGGAAGAAGAAAATCCGGGAGTATGAGAATGGGGAAAAGATGTTGGAGTCAATCATATTCCATAGCAACTGAATATGAAAAAAGATTGTTGGCTACTGCCCCAAGTAAAAGATCGCCTATACAAAAAGCCTGCGCTTGCCCATGATGTGTTACACCACCGCGATCAACGGTGTGTTTGCCGCGCTGATTGCCGGGGCGTTCTGGTTCACAAGCGGCGGCGTAACGGCTGCGTTTTTGACGAACCTGCTGTTCTACATCATCATCACGCCGGTGATCGCGCTGACACTGACAAAAATCATGTTCATGGGTGAAAACGGGATCATCGTCGGCGACGCCCTTTCCCGTATCGACGGCGTACTGGCTCTCGCTCCGCTGTCCGAAACAAAGATGCCGGTGTCGCCCCGGGACAATTCCGTGGAGCTGGAGCATATCAAATTCAGCTATGACGGCAAAAACGAGGTGATCCACGACATATCCCTGCGGATCGAGCCGGGGCAGACCGTGGCCTTTGTGGGACCCTCCGGGGGCGGGAAGTCCACCCTGGCCAGCCTGGTCTCCCGCTTCTTTGACCCCCAGGGAGGCTCAGTCAGGATCGGCGGCGTAGACGTGCGGGATACTCCCAAAGGGGAGTTGATGGATACCGTCTCCTTTGTGCTCCAGAACAGCCGCCTAATCAAAGCGTCCATCCTCGACAATGTGCGGATGGGAAAGCTGGACGCCTCCGAAAGCGAAGTTCTGTCGGCGCTGGAGGCGGCTCAGTGCGGGGACATTCTGGAGAAACTGCCCCAGGGCATCCATACTGTGATCGGCAGGGACGGCGTGTATCTTTCCGGTGGGGAGCAGCAGCGGATCGCCATTGCTCGCGCCATGCTGAAAAACGCGCCGGTCCTGATCTTGGACGAGGCCACGGCATTTGCCGACCCGGACAACGAAAACAAGGTGCAGGCGGCGCTGTCCGCTCTGGCCCGCGGCAAGACCGTCCTGCTGATCGCCCACCGGCTCTCCACGGTGGCGGGTGTAGACCGCATTTATGTTATCGACGATGGCAGAATCGCGGAGGCAGGCACACGGAGCCAGTTGCTGGAACAGGATGGACTGTTTCGGAAAATATGGAAGGAATATCAGACCTCCGCACAGTGGAAGGTCGCAAAGGAGGGAACCGTATGATCTCAATGCTGCAAAGAAAA
>CANRLX010000186.1 GCA_947631615.1 uncultured Acetatifactor sp. | reverse complement strand
GAGGGAACGCTTGCGCGTATCGCGGAACTGATTTGGCAGCTGCTGCCGGATCAGGAAATGCGGATGCTGTATCATCGTCGGGAGAAGGGCCTGATCGATGGCGGTGGGGCGCGACGGCTGGCGGGGAAACTTGCATGCTGGCAGGGCCTGGCCGGTGAGGATTGAGATGTGAAGATTCAAATATTTGAAAAAAAACGGAGCAAAATCTTTTTATATTGTGTGTCAGCGGTTATTTTCTTTTGTCTGTTCTTTATGACCTTTCACGACAGATCGGACCGGCTGGCGCCCCGGAAGGTCCAGGTGGTGTTTTTCGGCGACAGTGTGTGCGGGCTTGTCAGAGACGATACGGCCATTCCGGCCCAGGTGGGCAGACTGCTGGATAAAACCGTTTTTAATGGAGCCTTCGGAGGGACCTGTGTGGGCCGGACCGAAACAGATTACCAGAAGGATGTTATTTCCCTGACGGCGCTGACAAGGGCTGTGGCAGCGCAGGATTTTGGCGCGCAGCAGACGCTTCACTTTCGGGAGAGCAACACGGAATACTTTGAAGATACGGTGGATGGCCTGGAGACAGTAGACTTTTCTTCGGTGGAGCTTGTGGTGATCGAACATGGATTGAATGACTATTATATTGGGATGCCTGTCAGAAACGAAGAGAATCCCTGGGATGAAGATACGTTTACCGGGGCGCTCAGGCATTCACTGCAGGCGTTGAGAGAGGCAAATCCCCACATGCGTATTTTACTTGTCACGCCTACTTATACATGGTATGAGAGACTTGGACTCACATGTGAAGAATATGATGTAGGATACGGCGTACAGGAAGATTATATCCAGGCGGAAATGGAAGTGGCAGACGAGTTCGGTGTGGAAGTACTGGATGTATATCACAACGTGTTCCCACATGAGACATGGGAGGACAGGCAGCTATATACACAGGACGGGTTCCATCCAAACGAAGCGGGGAGAGAGCTTTTGGCCGGCATGATAGCAGAGTATCTGCAGAGGGAGAACAGGTGACCGTCCGACAGAATGTAGAAAACGGAGGAAGGGTATGACAGCGCCTTCAGATGTATTCCAAAAAATCAGGAGCAGTATAAAACCGCGGTGGGTTCTGGCCTTCTGTTCTACTGTCGTGATCGGTATGCTGATCCATATGCCGGCAATGCTGAACGATATTCCAAACCATGACGGTCTTGCCAGCATGCATTTCGATCAGAATATGATCACGTCCGGCAGATGGTTTCTGACGGTTGCCTGCGGGATATCTTCCTATTATACAATTCCGTGGCTGATCGGCCTTCTGGGATTTGTGTACCTTGGTCTGGCCAGTGCGGCGCTTACAGAGCTTCTTGAAGTGGAAAAGGGCTGGGCCATCGTATTAAACAGCGGACTGCTGGCTGCCTTTCCGGCGCTTGCGTCCACCTTTGCCTATGTGTTTACGCTGGACGGTTATATGATGGCCGTTTTGCTGGCGGTTCTGGCGGTTCTTCTGACAAAAAAATACCGAAAGGGCTTTCTTCCCGGCGCGGTCTGCCTCGCCTTCAGTATGGGGATCTATCAGGCATATCTGTCTTTTGCCGTGATATTGTCGTTGTTTGCCGTATGTATGTTGTTTGCCGGAGAGGGAAAGGCGGCGGACAAATTAAAAGGATTGCTCCGATACGCTGGCATGGGAGCACTGGGCGCTGCCCTGTATTATGGGATTTTACAGATCCTGCTGCGGATTCAGGGAAAACAGCTGGCTGCCTATCAGGGGATCAACGGAATGACCTCTGGAGCCGGGATCTCGTCAGCCGCGGAAACGGTGGGGAAAATCTATCGGGATTTTCTGGCTTTTACCCTGAAGGGAAACATTCTGTTCCAGAATCCCATTTCCTGCCTCGCCCTGTGTCTGCTGCTGGCCGCAGCGGCAGCGGCCGGTATCGGAATGGTCCGGGACAGAAAATGGTGGAAGAAGCCGTTATTTTTTGTTATAATGGCGATAGCCGCCGTGCTGCTGCCTTTGGCTGCCAATATCATTCTTCTGGCCTCTCCCGGAGTCACCTATCATCTTCTTATGAGATATCAGTGGGTCTTATTCCTGATCGGACTGACGGCGTTTGTGAGCCGGCAGGCGGGCGGAAGAAAAAAAGGTGCGGTTTTGGAGTGGACAGCCCTTGTCGCGGTGTTTGTGCTGGTGTTTTTTTACGGCGTGATGGATAATGTGGGCTATGCCAATCTGCAGAGGCGGTATGAAAAAACATACGCTTACTGTGTGCGCCTGCTGGATCGGATCGAGCAGACGGAGGGATATTACCCGGGGATTCCCATCGCTATGGTGGGAGTGGTGGGGGACGAGCAGTTCCCGGCGACAGACATCACACAACCTGCTACTTCCGGCATGATCGGGCTGAACGGTGACTGGCTTTTGTACACAGGGGAAAACTACCGTGCCTTCCTGGAGCATTATCTCGGGGCGACCCTGAATATTCTGCCGCCGGAGGCAATGAGCGAAATGTATTACGAGAAGGAATATGTGGAGATGGACAGCTTCCCCGGGAGGAACTCTGTCAAGATCATTGACGGGATCCTGTACGTCAAGACGGAGAATGTGGGCAGATAGAAGATCCGTAAGGAGAGATTATGGCGCTGTTATCAATCGTACTGCCGGCCTATAACGAAGAACAGAATATTGAAAATACCTCCAGAGTGCTGACCGGAATTCTTGAGGACAATGGCATAGACTATGAGCTGGTGTTTATCAGCGACGGCTCCAGAGACGACACTTTCGCCCGGATTCAGGCTGAGGCGGAAAAGAACCCAAGGATCAGAGGAGCGGAATTCAGCCGTAATTTTGGAAAGGAAGCCGGTATTTTCGCAGGGCTTGAGATAGCGGCGGGGGACGCTGTGATCGTTATGGAC
>CANRLX010000185.1 GCA_947631615.1 uncultured Acetatifactor sp. | reverse complement strand
TTGTAACTTTTTCCTAATATTTGCAAGCGAGAGACCAGGCCGCTTCCTGTGCAGTCTGGTCTCTCGCTTATCTTAATGAGATTACGCTCCGCCGGAGGGTTTTCCCGTCTATGCTGATGATCTCTCGGCCTTCCGTCTCTTTTTCTCCGCAGACAGAGGACACCCACTTGCGGAAACAGCGTTCAAACTCGGACGGATTGATCATACTCCAAACCCGCTGCATCGTGTCATGGGACGGGAGCCCGTTTTCCAGCTTCAGATGCAGCGATCCTTTGAACCACGTCTCTTTTACACGACAAAAATCCACGATATCTTCCCATACATCGCAGCCGGCAATGACCGCGCAGATCGTCATGACCACGATTTCCAGAAGATTGTGCTTCACCTTCCATGGCTGTCTCGGATCTGTATGCTCTGTAAAATAGTCCAGTAACACGGTCTTTGCACCTCCAGACTATTTTATCACACTACATCGCGGCTGGAAACTTTTTTCATGCGTTGGCTGTGTTCCTCTTATCTACATTGGGGCAAGGAGTTTCGGCCGATTTTATGAAATAGCAGAAATCTGCCGAAGTTTCAAGGCCATTGTGGACGACGCTGACATCGACATGGGCACAGCAAAAAAGGGATACCAAAACATGGGGCTGGAGCCGTATCTGTATTTCTACCGTGACGGGGATGCAAAGGAAATTGACGTGATTTCAGAGGGCGACGGCAAGCTCTGTCCTATTGAGATCAAAAAATCGCTACCCCGGACAAGCGCCTGACCCGCGTTTTCGGTGTGATCGACAAATCTCCGCTGAAGCTTGGCACTGGTGCGGTGCTGTGTATGTCCAGCCAGCAAGCTGAGTGCGTTTGGCAGAAATAATTTGATTGTTCCGGTGTGAATGGTTTAAGTACAGAACTTTTCGGAGAAAGGGGAAAGTCGAGAATGATTCTCCCTTTTGCCGGAAGAATCGTTCTCGACTTTCTACGTCCCCCTGCGGTATTGTGTGTTGCCGAGGAGGGGTGAAGATGGATGACCTTATCAATGAACTCTATTATGGCAATCTCTACCCGGTCGAGCAAATGGGCAGGCACACGCCGGAGGAACTGGAAATTTTGAGGCGGATACATGGAAATGAGGGGGAAGCTACGGGAGGCCCTCGGCGAACAGGAAAAAGCCATGCTCGACATGATCAAGGATGATTGCCTCAGTGTGGCAAGTTCAATGGGTGAACGGCGGTTCCGGGAGGCGTTTTCGCTGGGGGCGAGGTTGATGATGGAGGTAATGAGGGATAGGCAATAAATTGCTATCTCTATGAAATCACACATTTGAGAGCTTGAAAAGCCCAGAATATTATGATAAAATAAAATGGGTTTTTATAGAAAAGAATCGAAGAATATATAGATCTTTCTGAAAGGAGGGAGAGCAATGTTTGATGGTGCGGTCATTGACGTCCTCGAAGACGACATTGAGAAAACAGACAGGTCATTGCTCGCTATCCTCCTGACGGACAGGACGACGCGGAAGAATATCCTATGGGGGACGGACGATTATTCGACGCTGGGAGAGGACTATGGGGCGGACAAGGAGATCCATATCGAACTCATCACCAGCGCAAAATCAAAGGTCATTCAGCTGCGGGTTTTGAAGGCTCAAGCCAAGCAGCAGGGGCGCACCCGCGACAAGGCGGAGGTGTTTACCCCCCTCCTGGGTGTGCAACGAGCAGAACAACCTGATGGACGATCAGTGGTTTGGCAGGAGCGGCGTATTCAACACATCGAGCGGGCATAAATGGAAGGACACAACGGGTCAAATAAAGTTTTCTGAGAAAAGGGATCGCTCCTGGAAGGCATATGTAGACTCAAAGCGCCTTGAGATCACCTGCGGTGAGGCTCCCTACCTCGTCAGCCGCTATGATACGGTGACGGGTGAAAAAATCCCTCTCGACCAGTGAATTGGTCTCCTTGACCGCAAACTGCGTATTGTGAAGGAGAATACGACCACCGCCGAGGAGTGGCTCACATGGGCGCAGAGAGCGTTTGAAATCGTCTATGGCTTTGAGTATCAGGGGGATAATCTCCTTCTGGCGAGGGAGAATCTGCTCTATTCCTACATCGAGTATTATTATGAAAGATTTGGTCAGGAGCCGAGCACATCCTTTTTGCGAAAAATTGCCCGCATCATTTCGTGGAATACCTGGCAGATGGACGGCTTGAAATGTGTGGTGCCGGGCAGCTGCAAGCCGGAAGAAAACCGGCAACTCACCCTGTTTGACTATTTGGGGGATGACGGTTTTTGCGCAGACGGCAGTTCTGACCAGTGTCCCGGCTATGCCAGAGGCGATATTACCCTGCACACCGGAATCTATTGCAGGATCATGGACTGGCGCGCAAAACGCAGTCAGACGTTTTTATCAACGATGAAAGGAGGCGGACTATGAGCAGCGAAGTATATCCGGGAAAAAGGTGATGTAGAAAAGCCCTACGACGATGCACTGGCCGAGGTGTGGGAGGCCATCAAGAACCATGACCGCACCATAACCCTCTCATGCGGCAAGCTCACTACCGGCGTCACCGTCAAGGAGTGGACAGGCGTTATGCTCCTGTCCGGCTGCTCAAGCACCGGCGCGGCGGGATATATGCAGACGATTTTCCGTGTCCAGTCCGCCGGAAGCATTGACGGCAAGCAGAAAATGGTCTGCTATGCTTTTGACTTCGCCCCTGACCGGGCACTGAAGGTGCTGGCGGAAGTTCACAAATTGAAAAAATCCGCTGTGGGCACGGACGACGCAGGGCGCGTGGCACTAGGGCATGTCTGAAAAATAAAAGTTGCACAAAAGGGGCAAGTGTGCAAAACTAGAGGTATGAAACGCTATGAATTAACAAAAGAGCAATGGGAACGAGTCCAAGCACTTCTGCCGCCAGAAAAAACAGGAAAGCGAGGCCGACCCCGCAAGGATAACCGGAC
>CANRLX010000184.1 GCA_947631615.1 uncultured Acetatifactor sp. | reverse complement strand
CGGGAACTACGGAGGGCGGGAAAGCAGAATCCAGCGCACAGTCAGCGCGCAGACGCGAGCGTTTGAGAAGAGGAGGTTAGGATGGAGAAAACGATCATAAGGTATGAAATTAAGAAGGTATTTTCCCAGAGAGGAGGAAAGATCGCGCTTTTCTTGCTGGTGGGGCTGCTGGCGCTGTGCAGCTACTTTGCGCTGGATATTTCCTATGTGAATCCGGACGGGAGTAAGATCTACGGCGTGGAGGCCGCGCGGAGACTGCGGGAGGAGAAACACGCGTGGGCCGGAGAGGTGGACGCAGAGAAGCTTCGCCGTGTGGTGGAGGAGAACAACCGTATTCTTGCGACGCCGGAGGGGCAGGGGAATACCGTCCTGGAGAGTGAGATCACCTACAGTAGGAGACAGAACTTTGACGATCTGCGGGATCTGTTGAATGATTTCTATGCCAAGGGCTTTCGGGAGTATGATTATTATCTGGCGGATCATCTTTCTCCCGACCAGGTGACGGAGGACTTTTACGAAAATCGGGTAAAGCTTCTGCGGGAATGGCTGGCGGACGAGGGAAGCGGAGCCGATTTTACCGAGAAGGAAAAGGCTTATCTGATCGAGCGCTATGAAGATCTGGACATTCCCCTGCGCTACGACTATGCGGACGGCTGGGGACAACTGATGGAGTATATGCCCAGCATCTGCATGGTGACCGCGTACATCCTGGCATACCTGGTGGCAAGCATATTTTCCTGCGAGTATGGTCTGAAGGCGGACTCCGTCTTTTTCTCCAGCGCTTACGGGAGGAATCGGGCGATCCGCGGGAAGATCGCCGCCGGCGTCGCCATTGTCACGCTGGTGTACTGGGGGATCGTCCTGATCTATACCGGAGTGGTGCTGGGGTGCCTGGGGGCCGACGGGGCGGACTGCCAGATCCAGGCGTATTTTGCGGGGTGGAAGAGCCTCTATCACCTCACCAACCTTCAGGAATATCTGTTGGTGGCGGCCGGCGGCTATATCGGGAGCCTGTTTTTTAGCCTGCTCACAATGTACGTGTCCGCACGGACGAAAAACGCGGTGGCGGCTGTCATGGTGCCGATTTTTCTGACATTTCTGCCCTCCTTTTTGGGCGGCGTCCAGTCTTCGCTTCTGGAACGTGTGATGGGGCTGCTTCCCGACCGGCTGCTGGATCTTCATCTGGAAGTGCGGCTTTTTCATATCTACCAGATCGGCGGGACGGTGGTGAGTGCCCTGCCGGTGCTGTTTGTCCTCTACCTGGCCCTGTCGGCCCTTTTGGCGCCGGAGATCTACCGCGTGTATGGCGGAAAATTCCGCAGGGATCGGGCAGTATAGAAAGTTTGCGCCCCTATATTTTTTCCCGATCCGGCTTCCTTTTCACTGTGGGATGGGTTTGGTTGATCCTCTGATAGCAAGGGCAGTCGCCCGCGTGATCGTTGATAATGCCGCAGGCCTGCAAATGAGAGTAGATCGTAATTGCGCCGACAAATTGAAATCCTCTCTTTTTGAGATCGCGGCTGATCTTGTCGGACAAACCGTTGCTGACAGGGATCCTGCCCTCCGCGTGCCCCTCATACAAAAGGACTTTGTTGTCCGTGTAGCTCCACAGATAATCGCAGAAGCTGCCAAACTCCGCCCGAATCTTCTGATAACATCTGGCGTTGTTGATGACCGCTCGGATTTTCCGCTCGGCTTTTAACATCCCCTCCGTGTTCAGGATCCGCCGCACATCGTCCTCGCCGTAGGCGGCGATCCTGTCGTACTCGAAGTTTTCAAAGCACTGACGGAAAATCTCACGCTTTTTCATCATCAGGCCCCAGCTCAGCCCGCATTGCAGACACTCTAACGTCAAATGCTCGAACATTTGGCGGTCGTCATGTACCGGTATGCCCCACTCGTGATCGTGGTAAAACCGGTTCTTTTCCCCCGTAAACACCAGGTCACAATGTCCCATACCCGTTTCCTCCTATACGCTTGCATAGCTGTCATCGATCAGCCTGTGAATTTCCGTATCAGCCAGGGTGTCGTCCAAAGTGACGGACACTCAGCACTTTTTGTTCATGTGGTAAGCCGGATAATATCCCTTGTGCGCGAGGAGTCTTTCTACCATAGCCTTGTCCGCTTTCACGTTGAGGATCTCCACTTCTCGGCCGGATCCGTCAGGATCCAGTTTGCTGCGCGGCACGCTCCCGATAAAGGCATACCACTTTCCGCTTGCCGGATGGCGGTATACGCCGTAGGATGGAAATTTGGCCCAGAGAAACTCCGGCGGGCCGCCATAGGCTTCCAGAATATATTCGTTGATCCGCCGCGCCTGTTCGGACCGGAAATACAGGTTCCGGCAGCATTTGTCCCGTATATCCAGAAGCAGATCCGTAAACTGCTGCTTGATCTCCGCCCCTTTTTTCCGCGCCGGAATGGATGACAGCGCGCATAGAGTGCCTACGCCAGATATTGGTGGAAGAAGGCTTCCAGCCGGTCGAAGGGGATCGCGTCCTTTCCGCCGCCGTCGTACAGGTCGGTGTGCACCGCGTCCGGAATGAGCAGGAGCTCCTTGTTGTCCGCGTACCGGCTGTCCTTGGTCATAGCCGCGTAGGCGTCCTTTCCGAAATAGCAGGAGTGTGCCTTCTCGCCGTGCAGGATCAGGACGGCGCTTCGGATCTCGCTGCTGTAGGTGTTGATGGGCTGGTTTAGAAACGATTCGCAGCCGATCACGTTCCAGCCGCCGTTGGAATTGAGGGAGCGCTTGTGGTAGCCACGCTTCGTCTTATAATAATCGTAATAGTCCTTCACGAAGAACGGCGCGTCCTCCGGAAGCGGATCGACGACCCCGCCGCCCGGCTTGTATTCGCCGGCCCTTAAGTCGGCAAGCCGCTGTGCGCACATAGCCGCCCGTTTCTGATAGCGGGCCTCCTCGCTGTCCTCACTGTCAAAATAGCCGTTGGCGTTTACCCGCGCCATATCGTACATGGT
>CANRLX010000183.1 GCA_947631615.1 uncultured Acetatifactor sp. | reverse complement strand
TTGTCCGTCGCTCGAAAAACCTTGATTTTCCAGTGTTTTCAAAAGTATCGTTATCTAACGTCAGCTTTTGAGCGCCCCAGTTGGAAGCGGATGCTGGCGGACATCGAAGCTGGCAAGGTTGGCATTGTGCTGGCCAAGGATATGTCCCGCATAGGGCGCGACTATTTGCAGACCGGCTTTTATACCGAGGTGGTGTTCCGGCAGTATAATGTTCGCTTCATCGCCATAGGAAATGGTGTAGACAGCGCTGATAAGAACAGCAGTGAGTTTACCCCCTTCCTCAATATTATGAACGAGTGGTATTTGCGGGATTGCAGCCGGAAGCAGATCGCCGCATATCAGGCGCGTGGGCGTGCCGGTAAGCCTACCACCAACCACGCCATCTATGGGTACAGGAAAGATCCGGAGGATAAGCACCACTGGCTGGTTGACGAGGAAGCAGCGGCAGTTGTGCGGCGTATTTTCCAGTTGAGTATGGAAGGTCACGGAACGGGTGAGATTGCGCGCATCCTCCGGGACGGCAAGGTGGAGAGGCCGTCTGTATACTTGGCGAATCGAGGGCGGGGAACCCGTCAGAATGACATTGATACCACTCGTCCCTATGACTGGAGCGCCACGACAGTCGGCGGCATTTTGTCCAAGCCGGAGTATATGGGTCACACGGTCAACTTCCGCTCCTACAAAGAATCTTACAAGGATAAGCAGGCGATCAAGCGCCCACCGGAGGAATGGACAGTTTTTGAGAATACCCACGAGGCCATCGTTGACCCGGAAACCTGGAAGCTGGCCCAGCAGGTCAAAAAGACCGTACACCGTACGGACAGCACTGGCGTGGCCAATCCCTTGACCGGCCTTGTGTTCTGTGCCGACTGTGGAGCGAAACTGTACAACCACAAGGGCGTTACCCGTGCCAAGAAGGAGAATCGTGAGATGGATCCGGAAACCGGACTTTCTCCGTATGACCACTACGATTGTTCTACTTATGTACTGACCTCCAGGTATACGGAGAAGAAGTGTCAGTCACACCATATCACTACCAGGGCGCTGCGGACGCTGATTTTGGATACGGTCCGCACAGTGAGCGAATATGCCATCTCGAATCGGGAGGATTTTATCAGCCGGGTACGGGAGGCGTCCGAGGTGCGGCAGAAGGAAGCGGCCAAAGACTTGAAACGAAAGATTGCCAAAGCCAGGAAGCGTTCCGCGGAACTGGACGGGCTGATCAAAAAGCTGTACGAATCCTATGCCACCGGCAAGCTGCCGGAAAAGCGGTATGATCTGCTTTCTGCCGAGTATGAGAAAGAGCAGGCAGAATTGGAGACCGTTATCGCGGCGGATGAAGAAAAGCTGATGGCTTATGAAGCTGACACGGACCGGGTAGAACAATTCCTGGAGCTGGCGAAGAAGTATACGGACTTCTCTGTGTTGACCACGCCGATGATCTATGAGTTTGTGGATAGGATCGTCGTCCACGCCCCGGACAGATCCACCGGCGACCGGATACAGGATGTGGACATCTATCTGAAATTCATCGGCAAGTTTGATGTGCCCATGCCTGAGCCGACCCCGGAGGAATTGGCGGAGCAGGAAAAAGCGCGGCAGCGCAGGGCGTATTTCCGGGAGAAGGGTAGACGGCAGCGCGAGCGCGAACGGCAGAAGCGGGAAAAGGAGGAAGCGGCAGGATGACAAATTATGAAAAGGCTGTTACCCTGTGGCGGAAGCGGCAGATATCCACCGATGCGGAGCTGGCCGAGGCGCTGAATGGCCATAGCATCGCTTTTGCCTATCACTCCGGCAAGATTGAAAATGAGTATATCACTTACAATGATACGAGAGAGATTTTTGAGCATGACGGTGTGACCTCCTACACCGGCGATCTGCGCACACTGTTTGAGATCCGCAACGCGAAAGACGCCAATGAGCTGTTCCTGACCGCGTTCAAGGAGGGGCGACCTTTGGATGAAGCCCTTATTAAGGAATTCCAACTGCGGCTGACCCAGAACACCTATGACACCCGGCGCTGGCAGCTTGGGGAGCGTCCCGGAACGTATAAGTTCCATGACTATGTGACCGGCAAGAACGAGATCGGCGCGGTGCCCGAGGACGTACAGGAGGAAATAGCGGAGCTTCTGGAAGAGCTTCAAGCAGTGGAGGACGCCAACGCCCTGACCGCTGCGGCATATTTCCACGTGAAGTTCGAGAACATCCATCCCTTCGCCGACGGGAACGGACGCACCGGTCGGCTTGCTATGAACTATCTTTTGGTGCTCCATGGCCACCCGCCAATCGTCATCCATGAGGAAGACCGGAAATTGTATTACGCGGCGCTGGAGGCTTGGGATACCGAACAACAGCTTGGCCCCATGTGTATTTTTCTCCGTGAACAGACGGCAAAGACATGGGAAAAGCAGATTAAGCGGTCTGAACGGGGCAGCCCGATTTAGAGCTATAAGTAAACATTTAGCTAAACGGCTCGTGAGAGATCACGGGCCGTTTTTGCCGCCTATTTTATCGCCGCACATTTGATACCAAAGACGGCCGGTTTTAGTATCTGCGTGATACCAGTTTAGGCCGCATTTGGTACCACTATATTTCCCATGGGAACTGTCTGCCGGAAAGTGGTAGCAAAACACCTTGATTTTGCTACTACTTCCGGCTTTTTTAGAACCAAAACCAACTGCTATTCATACCATAGGAGAGCATCATGACCGAAAATGAGAAAAAGCTGATACAGGCGAAGCACAGATTGGAGGAAGCCCAGGCCAGAAACCGCCAAAAAGAGCGAAAGGCCCGGACACGGCGGCTGATCCAGGAGGGAGCGATACTGGAGAAAGCCTGTCCGCAGACGACATCCATGACACTGGAAGATATGGAGGATTATCTGATACAAACCTTTGGGCGTTCCGGCTGACCGGGACGCCCTCCCTTAGTTATTATACTAAGGGCGCACTTACTCACCACTCGCCGTAGGCGAGCGGTGGTATCCCTCCCGTTGG
>CANRLX010000182.1 GCA_947631615.1 uncultured Acetatifactor sp. | reverse complement strand
TCATAGTTATAATGCAGGGAAAGTTTTGTGTCGTCCCCCACTTTTACTTTAAAGGCAGACTTATTCCCGGCACTGTCATAGGTATAGGTTTTTACCACGTCCTTATGCTTTGTGAGTTTTGTCGTTTCTTTCGTGACCTGCCCGGATGCATCATCATACACAAATGCAGTACTGTCCTGTGTTGCCACATCCCCGTAAGCATTGTAGGTATAACTATGCCTGGTCTCTTTTCCAGTTTTCTTTTCTTTTGCCACCATCTCCGTTAAGCGATTCCGGTAATCGTAGGTGCTTTTCTGGGTGTTGCCGTTCTTATCTACTGTTTTCGTCAGGTTACTGCTGGCATCATAAGTATAGGTTTCCCTTCTGCCCTCCGGGTCAGTAAAAGCAACCATCTGATTTTTTCCGTTATATTCGTACTTGGTCTCGGCAACAGTATCTGTCTTTTTCTTTCCGCTGACAGTGAGCTGATAGGTCTTTCCTGCGTAAGAGAACGTATCTGCACCATTGGCGGCATCCGCCACTTCTGTCACAGTAAGTGTCAGCGGTTCGGTCATTCCGGTAAACTGACGCACTTTGTTCCCCTGGATGTCATAGACATACTGGACATACTGCGCTTTTCCGTCCTCCAGGCAGCTCTTCACCATGACAAGGCTGCCGCGCTTATCATAAGTATACTCCGTTTTTGCTATCCTGTCACCGTCGATCTGTTCGTTCTTTTCCGTCACATTTCCCGTGTTATCATACTCTGTTGCGGTTTTTTGGTATTCAATACTTCCATCCTTCTTTTCTTGTGGGGTCTCGGACTGAATCATCTGACCGAGGATGTCGTACTTATACTTGGCTGCCACATTCTCTTTGGTCCCCCTAGGGGTATATTCCTTTGTTACCTGCCCCTGCTCGTCATAGTCTGTCTTGACAGTCTGGGTCTGCCATTCCGTCTCTCCCTCTTTCCGGCTCTTTGTCTCCGTCTGGCTGACGTTGCCGTTGTCGTCGTAGGTGGAGAGGGTCTGTGTCTCATAGGCAGGAAGCCACTTCCCGTCCTGCTGTTTTCTGGTAACCGTGCTTTCCTGGATGGTTCTGCCAAAATCATCACTCTCATAGGTGGTTACTGTCTCTACCATGTTCTTTCCACGGATAGAAGTGCTTGTCTGGGATAAAGTGTTCCCTCCCGCATCTGTAACCGTTTTCGTAATACTCTCGCTTAGAACCGCATCATTGAACTGGTCATAATAATTCTCCGCATCTGCCTCCGGCTGATATCTGGCAGGATTTAAGGTTTTACTGTAACTGGTGGAGATCGTCTGTGCTTCGTCATCCTCCCCGGCCACCTCGGTCTCACTCCTGCTAAAGTTCCATGAAGTACAGTGGGCGGCGTCCAGTTCCCCGTTGCTGAATTCTGCACTGCCGATTTCATTACCAAGATCGTCGTAGAAGTGCTTGCTGCCAGAGAGAATATCTTCCCCTCTTCCTGTAATGTAATAATTCGGTACGGTTTCCCCATTTTCATTGACAATAAACCGTTTTTCATCCGGCTCAAAGGCATAGGTCCGTTCCTCCAGCAGCCGGGCCGTTTCTTCTTTTTCCATGCCTTCGGCATTGTCAGTGTCCTCCTCATCGCTGTCATCATCTGCCTCACTTCCATACTCATAAATGCTCTCGGTCCATGTACCCGCCGCCTCATCCTTACTGATCACTGTGTTACCAAAAGCATCCTGTATGTCGATGGATACACGTCCGTAATTGTCAACGGTCATAGTTTTCAGACCATCAGCAGACTGGTATTCCTTATCTTTGGATTCATACTCTGTCCCCACAGCATGAATGGATTCCGTTTCTTCCCCGCTCTCCGGGTCATAAGAGGTTTTTGATACCAGACCGTTTTCATCCGTATAGGTCAGTTCATTGCCAAAAGAATCATAAGTTACTTCTTCCTCGGTATAAGTACGGTTATCTGCCGGACGTTTTGCGGAAGTGATGGTTACGGCCTTCTTTGTCTGCTGTCCCAGGCTGTTGTAGGTATAATCGTTCTGGATGACCTCTTTTTCCCCATCCGTGCTGTAGGAAGGATAGACTTTCCCCTGAATTTCATTTCCCTGGTCATCATACTGAAAATCCGTTTTGGAAATGGTTTTGTATGCCCCGCCACCTACACTTCTCTGCTCGGAAATGCTGGCATAATCAATGCCATTAGCCGCTACACTGCTCACCAGTTTATTCCTGGCAGTTGCTGATGTATAGGATTCTTCAGTTACCAAAGGACATACAAATACGGCATCTCCGGCTTGGTATCCGTTTCCTGTTCCATGATAAGTATATGTTGTCGTATACAGGTGTTCCTTTCCTTTATTTTTTGCCAGATATGCCTTAGATGATTTCTCAGTTAAAACATTCCGGTATATATCATAAGTATAGCCTTCCTTTGTCGTGACTGCCTTGTCGCCTTTTTTTCCATAAGACTTGTCCGTTTCCAGCACTACAAGGGAGCCCTTTCCGTCTTTATCATAACTGTAAAGGGTTTCTTCCTTTTCTTTCCCATAGCTGATCTCATCGGTAAGCAGTTTATTCTCATTATATATGTATAACGTGACGTTCTTTTTTGTATCTTTCTTTAACCGCAGTGTGTCCGGATTAATCTTTGATTTCTTATAGGTATAATCATAATACTTTCCGTTTGTTTTATATTTATTCGGATTAAAGGAACTGGCCACGGTTACTGTCTTAAGCCCGCTGTTCCCATACTGCCATGTCTCATAGATTACGCCGTCGCTGCCATCCGCTTTCTTCTCCCGTTCCCGGAAATCGTCATAAGAGCGCAGGGCGTCCTCTCCCTTTTTCTGGAAGTAATCGTATTTTACCCCGTTTGATTTTTTCCCGGTCTTCGTGTCTTTTTCGTATTCACGGGTCACATAGAAGTGCTCTGTCACCACGTCCCTTTTCTGCCCGGTCCCCGCCTCTTTCGAGCCGCGCAGGGAACCGGCGCGGTACTCATAGTGCGTTTCGCTTCCGTCTGCTGTGATTTTATTTAAAAGATAG
>CANRLX010000181.1 GCA_947631615.1 uncultured Acetatifactor sp. | reverse complement strand
ACAAAAAAATAAGCCATAAATGGCTTGGATAAAGGATTTTTATGATATGATGTTGAAAAGGAAGTGTCAAACTCCCGAAAAATTAAAAAAATATAAAATTGGGGATTGACACCAAATAACACAGATGATATACTCTGACATAAGCAAAGGCGCTGCGGGATTCCCGTAGTGCCTTTTTTGTTCGGTATACTCACGCGCGTGGCCGAACAAATCAGCTTTAGGCGATGCGACGGAGCTTCAAAGCGGAAGCACCAGGTATCGCTATTTTTATTTTTGAGGAGGAAAAAATTATGGCAGAGGAGATTTTAAGCGCGATAAGCGGCGAAGTGTATGGCGTCTGGTTTCTGATCGGCGCCGCCTTGGTCTTCTGGATGCAGGCCGGATTTGCAATGGTAGAGACCGGCTTTACCAGAGCCAAGAATGCCGGCAATATCCTGATGAAAAACCTGATGGATTTTTGTATCGGCACAGTGATGTTTATTTTGATCGGTTTTGGGCTTTTCCTGGGCGAGGATCTTGTGGGCTTCATCGGAAAGCCCGGATTTGACATTTTTACAAGCTACAGCAGCTTTGACTGGTCCAATTTCGTATTTAACCTGGTGTTCTGTGCCACGACGGCTACCATCGTATCCGGCGCTATGGCAGAGAGAACGAAGTTTCTTTCCTACTGTGTATACTCGGCAGTGATCTCCGCCGTTATCTATCCGGTGGAGGCGCACTGGACCTGGGGCGGCGGCTGGCTGGCTCAGATGGGCTTCCATGATTTCGCCGGTTCCAACTGTATTCATATGGTAGGCGGCATCAGTGCCCTCGTCGGCGCGGCTATCCTGGGGCCCCGTATCGGCAAGTTTGTGAAGGACAAAGCCGGCAAGGTCACCAAGGTAAACGCTTTCCCCGGACACAACCTTCCCTTGGGATGCCTGGGCGTATTCATCCTGTGGCTCGGCTGGTACGGCTTTAACGGCGCGGCAGCTACTTCCATCCCCGAGCTGGGTTCCATCTTTCTGACCACTACTATCGCACCCTCCGTTGCAACGGTGGTCTGCATGGTATTTACCTGGATCAAATACGGTAAACCCGACGTGTCCATGTGTCTGAATGCCTCCCTGGCAGGTCTTGTGGCAATCACCGCACCCTGCGACGTGTGCGACGCCTTCGGTGCGATCGTCATTGGCGCGGTGTCCGGTCTGCTGGTAGTCTTCGGCGTATGGCTCCTGGATTATAAGCTTCACATTGACGATCCTGTGGGCGCCGTTGCGGTACACTGCTTAAACGGCATCTGGGGTACTATCGCGGTAGGTCTCTTTGCCACCGACACCGCTCCCGCCTTCGCAAGAGGCATCGGCGACGGTGTAACCTTCGGCGCAAACCAGATCGCAGGCGAGGGTCTTTTCTACGGCGGCGGCTTCCGTCAGTTAGGCATCCAGCTTCTGGGCATGGGATGCACGATCCTGTGGACGGCAGTCACCATCACGATCACTTTCCTTGTGATCAAGGCGATCTTTGGTCTCCGTGTCTCCGAGGAGGAGGAGATCATCGGTCTGGATGCTACCGAGCACGGTCTTGCGTCCGCATACTCCGGATTCTCCATTATGGATGTGTCCAACACGATGACCATGGAGGTAAACGAGAATACCGATCTCGGCGTCAGCGACTACGATGCCGCTTCCCAGATCAAAAAGGATGTGGCCGTTCCCGTGGCGACAGCGCCCGTACCTTCCGCTTCCGGTATTTATAAGGTGGTGATCATCGCCAAGCTGTCCCGTTACGACCACCTGAAGAAGGCGATGAACGATCTCGGTGTGACCGGCATGACCGTCACCCAGGTGATGGGCTGCGGCGTTCAGAAGGGCGCCGGCGAGATGTACCGCGGCGTTGAGATGGATGCCACTCTGCTGCCCAAGGTAAAGGTGGAAGTGGTTGTCAGCAAGATTCCGGTCGACAAGGTGATCGCTTCCGCCAAGAGAGCTCTTTACACCGGACATATCGGCGACGGCAAGATCTTTGTCTACAGCGTAGACAAGGTGGTGAAGGTCCGCACCGGCGAGGAAGATTTCGCCGCCCTGCAGGATGTGGAGTAAAGAACATAGCGTGACAGCATAGAAATAACGAAATACAAGGCAGGAGGGCGTCCCAAAGGTTATTTTAAAATAATCTCTGGGGCGCCCTCTTTTACCCTGTATGTGTTTTGGCGTCACGTCATCGTATCATCCTTAAGAATATCGGCCAGGTCGAGTTTTCGCATATTCCGCCACGCCAGATAATAGGCGAGCGCCACAGAGCCACAAATCAGCAAAAGGAACAGAAAGATCGGAACATAGGGCGCTTCGGCCAAAAAGGGCCCGACCTCCATATAGCTGGTTTTCAGCAAGAAGCCTGTCGCAAGGATCACGATCGGAAGGCTTGTACAGATCGGACGTCCGGCAAGCGCCAGGGCCTCTACGCAGAACATTTTTCGGAGCGCCTCCGGCGTCAGCCCCACCGACAGATATCTTGCAAATTCCCGCTTCCTTTGACGCACAAAGCTCATCGTATTGGAAAAGACATTGCCAATGCCGATGATGGCCAGCAAAACACAGAAGCCGCCGTAAACCGCCATCATTCCCTGTATCTGGTCGTCGTTGGTTTCCTGTTTCTGAATCCGGTTCTCGGCCTCTATGGTATATTTCCCGCCAATCAGCCGTTCAATCTCTCCCTGGACCCTGTTTAGCTCTTCCCCATCCGCATTTTCTCGGCAGCGCACACAGAGATAGCTGTCTTCCTCCGCTCCGCCGACCTGCCCTTTTATCTCCTTCCACAGGGATGCCGGAAGGAAATGCACCAATTCATAATAATCCAGTTTTGCATATTCTTCCCTTATGGCAGGAACCTCGTCCGTATAGGCCAAAACCTTGATCTCTGCCGACGTTTCCCCGTCGCCGGACTGCCGCAGAACGCTTACGGCCTGTTCGCCGTCTTCCGTCTTTAGATAGGGCAGAAAAACCGGATGCCGGAAATCCGGATCGGTCACATCGCGGATCCGATTCAGGATCACCGCCCCGTCAAGCCTCGGAGAAATGCCGATCCGCTCACAATACGCCAAAAAGCTGTGATCGTCCAATACGATGATCGGGGCATTTACCATCCATCCCTCGTCTGTCTTTATGACATAACTGTCAGAAGCATGGGAGAATCCGCCGAAGGATTTCATCCCCTCGCTCATTTCCTCCTCGGTTAGGATTCTCTTTGCCGCGGCCTTCTGATACCCAATGGCGCTTTCTACACCGTCAAGCTCCCGCACGGATGCCGTTTCCGCAAACTGCTCTGCCTCCCCATCCTTCACGGTAACCATGATATCCCATACATCCCGATACCG
>CANRLX010000180.1 GCA_947631615.1 uncultured Acetatifactor sp. | reverse complement strand
ACAGCCTCCTTACAGAATGTCCGCAAACGTCTCTATGGCCGCTTCAAACCGGCGGCTGTCCGTGGAGTCGGTCAGCGTCAGCCGCAGCACCGGTATGGACAGCTCATCCAGCATCTTCTTGTAGACGGAATAGAGATAATCATATGGCTCGCAGTATTTCTGCGTAACGAATATGACGCCCTTTATCCCCTTGCGCCGGATCTCCTCCCCGTCCTCCCGCAGGATCGCCCCGAAGTCGTTCTGGGTGGGCGAGGGATGGTTTTTGAGGATGCTGGATGCGATGCTCTCGAAAATATCTCCACTTGCTGTCACAGGCGGGGCAGAAAACAGCCGCTTTGACTCCGTCAGCCTGTCTCCCGCCACCTTCATGCCGGCGTTTTCGATGAGCTCCGCCACATCCTCCCCGCACAGGGGGGAGCCCACCAGATAGACAGGCCTTCCTCCCGAGCCGCCGGGAAGGTCATCCGGGACGGACTGCTCCCGCAGAGGCTTTTGCAGCAACTCGTGGAGCATGCGGATATAGGCGCTGTACGACATCGACGGAAGGACCTCATACAGGTTCGCGACAGCCCGGTTTCGCCTGTTCACCATCTCCGCCCGCGCGGGGATGTCGTCCAGCTCTACGCCGTAATGGGCCTCCACCGCCCGCCGGTACCGCCGGATGCTCTCCGCCAGATAGGACAACGCCGCCTCATCCCGCCGGGCAGGGATATGGAGCCGATGGACGAACTTCCCGCACCCGTCCAGATAGCTCGCCATCACGCGACTGCTGTCACAGCTTCTGGGAAAAACGCAGCCGTCTATCTGCGGATCGTCCAGCACGCAAGAGATGAAATCCGCCGCATACCCGCAGTAGTGGGAGATGCTCTGCCGGCCATGGTACCGTATGAACCGCGTCGTGTCGCAGATCTGCTCCGGGATAAAGCCGGAAAATGACAGTATGTTCATATCTTCTCCTGTCTTTGAGCGCTTATTATGCTGTTGCGCTGCAACAGCATACCAAGGGACGTCCCTTGGTGCGATGAAATAATCCTATTTACAATATGATCTTAAAACTGTGCATAGAGGGATTCCTGTCCGGCGATGTTAAGGGAGAAGAACACCACCAACACAATGGCATAATACGCTGCCCAACGATAGGGCCATTTCATAGCCGCCAATTTTTCCTGGACATTGATGCCTCTGTATTCCAGATAATCTTTGACCAACACAACCACGAAACACAGGAGCATCAGAGAAAAACCGCCTATACCGCCCAGATCCCCAAAATCGACTGCCACTAGAATATCATGGAGAAACCCAAGATTCAGCTGGACATGAAAACTGGCAGCAAGACGCGTCAGAGAGTCCGGAAGGGATTCTGACCGGAAAAACAGCAGGCTGACCATCCACAGGCCGATGGTACGCAGGGATTGAAACGCGTGCCACCACCAGCTCTCCTCTTGGATATGCAGACCGGATTTCATCTGATCAAATACCGGCTCCAGCAACTGCCCTGAGACGATCACGAGCCAAAACCAGCACCCCATGCCTACAATGAAGCGCCAGCTTCCCTCATGCCAAAGCCCTGTAGCCAGCCATAGGACCAGCATGGCCAGATAGGTCGGGATACGTTTTCCGGTCTTTCTTCCGTACTTTTTCCTGCAGACAGCCCCCAGCTTTTGAAGCGGTTTTGACCGCAGAACTGGATTCATGATATAGTCCCGCAGCCAGGTGCCCAGCGTGATATGCCACCGGCGCCAGAATTCCTGGACGCTCCGGGAGAAAAACGGTGAGCGGAAGTTCTCCGGCAGCGTGATACCAAAGCAGGATGACACGCCCAGCGCAATGTCCATCACGCCGGAGAAGTCCGTGTAAAGCTGCACCACGAAAACCGCCACGGCGATCCAAACACAGATGCCCCTGGAAGTCTCCGGCGCCGCCCACATGCCGTCTACGATCACCGCCGCCCGATTGGATATCGCCAGTTTTTTGAACAAGCCCCATGCGATGCGGATCAGGCCGGCTCTCACCCGGTCATAGTCAAAGCGATGTTCCTCAAAAAGCTGACGGCCCAGGTCGTCAAACCGGCAGATAGGGCCGCTGGTCATCAGCGGAAAATAGATGGTATACAAGGCCGCATGCAAAACGTTGTCAAACGGCTCCGCCACGCCCCAATAGCAGTCAAGCAGATATGACAAAAGCTGGAGCATATAGAAGCTGATCGCCAAAGGCGCCAGCCAGCTCACATCGCTGATGCCCTGGATGTGCAGGATGCGTCCGCCCAAGAAGTTGAACGTATGTATGGCAAAGTTGGTGTATTTCAGCACCGCCAAAATGCCGGCATTCAGCAAAATGGTCAGCACCAGCACACGTTTTTTCGACTTTGCGTCGTTTTGCCGGGCAAAATACCTCGTCGCCCCGTATACGCTTACCACGCTCACAGCCACATACCCGAACGTATACCAGGTAGCGTTGGCAAAGTAGAATATGAGGCTGTCCGCCAGCAGCAGCTTCCACTGATGCCGGGCCGGCATATACCAATAGATCAGCAAGCTCACGCCCACCATCACAAAAAAGAAAAATGATGTTATTTCCATTAGAAAAGCTTTCCTATTTCAACAAAAATCGGGTCATCTAATTACCCCCCGTAACGCCAATGTTCTGTCCCGTCACCAGGTCGGCGCCATCGGAGAGAAGATACTCAAAGGTGGGGAGCACGTCCTCCACTACAAGATTACGGCCCATGGGATTGTTAGCCGCGTTCTGCCGGATGACCAGCTCCGGCATATCGGAAAGGAACTTTGTCTCCATCATATCTGGGGACACGCCGTTGACCATGATGTTCTTGTCCGCATACTCCCGGGCCAGATCCCGCATCAGCCCCAGCAGGGCATACTTTATCGTGATATACGGCGCCTGGTACTTGGGCGGCGCATTCAGCGTGAAAGACGTCAGCATGAACACGATCTTGCCATACTTCTGCTTGCTCATCTTCGGCAGGAAACATTTGAGGATCAGCACAATGGACGCCACAGAAGTAGTAAAGCCTAGCGAATACTGCTCCACATCCGTCTTATGAAATTTCTGCGGGATCACCTTCTGGGCAGGCAGATGGACGATATGGTCCGGCACACAGCCCAGCGCGTCGATCTCGTCCACCATGGCGGACACGCTCTGCAAGTCCGTGAAATCCGCCTGCAAAAGTACGAGCTTGTTCCCCAGTTCAGCCCGCATGGACTCCAGCCGGTCCTTGCCGTGGCAGTAATGGGCCAGAATGACCTCATAGTTCCCGGCGACCTTTCGGATCAGCTTGCTGCCCACGTCAGAGGACGCGCCGGTGACGAGAAGCACCTTATTATCCCTCATTCCTCCAACACCC
>CANRLX010000179.1 GCA_947631615.1 uncultured Acetatifactor sp. | reverse complement strand
GTCCCCTCATCCGCGAACCTTGAGGTGGACGGCGGGAACTTGGCCTCATACAGCGGGGCGGCGGTACAGACCATCCACCGATGGGCAGAGGACGGAGACAACAGGGCATGCGCTCCAGGCATCAGATCTCCACCCCCAGCGCTTTGAGGTCCTCGATCAGAGCGGGGACGGAGGCATCGGTCAGATCGGCCATACTTACCAGCCCGTGCTTTTTGAGGGCGCCCTGCAGCTGAGCCATCCGGGACTTGGTGACGGCAGGATCCTTGCCGGCCCGCATCCAGGTGGCCGCCTTGACTTTCACCTCGTCCTTGGTCGGTCCTGCCTGCTGGGGCTGCTCAGGCGCGGTCTGCTGGGCGGGCGGTGCTTCTACTAGGGGTGGCTGCTGCGGTATCTCCTGGGGCTGCTGAGGTGCCGGATCAGGGGCCTGATACGGGCTGTCCTGGGGCGGCCAGTCCTGCTGCGTGGGCAGGTATCCCGGCTGGGTGATGGCGGCCTCAGGGAAGGGGCTGTAGATGTTCGTGCCAGGCTTCACCTCTACGGTGGAGACGGTGGCGTACACTCCAGGGGCCTGGAGGCGTCCGGCCAACTTACCGAGCTGCTCCAGCAGCTCCTCGGGGGTGTTGGCGGTGATGTGGATGTCGATCATGTGGTTCACTCCTCATTCGGTAATTCTATTGTTTTACAGTAAGTTGCATGCGGCTCTGTGTATGCGTCAAATGCTCCAGGATACGTTTCGAAGTCAAAAACGCGTGCACCATCTGCTATGGCTTTCTGCAATGCGTGTAGAGCGTCTTTTGCTTCTTTCTCAGTCTTGAACATGGCGAGGTAAACGCTGTGACCGTATCCGCATTCACGCCCATCGGAATCATCCCAGAACCTGTCCAGGCCATACTGCCCAGAAATGATATGGCAATTATCGCTGTGCTGGATCTCAAACCAGAGAAACATGTCGGTATTGACAAGGTGCTCTCCAGTGCTTCCAATTATGAACATTCTTCTCCCTCCTTTCTCATCTCCACCTTATCCCTTTCCCTCTCTATGTCGCAAACCAACTCGGCCAAGGTATCCTGCATCATCTCGAGGTTATCATTCAGCCATGTGAGGTACTCAGCCGTTGTCATTCCTGCCACCACCCTGAAAGTTTTCCGACTTTATACAGCGCTTCTTTTGCTGTCTCTGCCAGCTCATGGGCCCTTGCTTCATGCAGATCAGCCTGAACTTGCAGCGTTCTGAAGTACCTCATTATTTCTGCAAGCAGATCATGTGTTATTGGCGTTTCATATGTTGGCTCGTTTGTCAGTCCAAGCAAGAAATCCGCGGAAACGCCATAGTGTTTTGCCAATTTTGCAATATATGCGTATCCGATGATGCGAGGATTGTCTTTATCCTTCTCCGCTCCGGCTATGAGCGTCTTGTCAATCCCGGTATCCCGGGAGACCTGGCCCAAAGTCTGTGAGCCGTTCTGGTTGTACTTAGTTCTCGCGAGATACAGTCTGCCGGGTGTTACGTTTTCGCTCATTCCCTCCACCCCATCGTCCTTTCGAGGTCGTGCCTCATCCCTCTGATCTGCTCCTCCAGGAGGCGCACCCCGATCTCCACCCGTTTGGCGTTCAGCTCCAGATCGGACAGGTCTTCGACCAGCTGCTCCATCTGCTCAGAAGTCATCTTCCCCGCCTCCCATCTTGTACACCAGATCCTCCAGCTGGGTCTTGATCATCCAGGCCCTCCGCTCCAGGATCTCCGCATCTCGTGCTAGGCTGTCCAGCGTGCGGCGGATCTCCGCCACGTCTTCAGGCGTCATCGCTGTTTACCTCCACCGTGTCTAACCGCTCGGCGTAGTAGGTGACGGCCTCGATTGTCTCCAGCAGATCACGGGCGGCGAATCGCAGGTCGGACAGCTTGTCCAGCAGCACGCTCTGCACTTCAGGCGTCATCGTCCATCACCTCCCGCACCTTGTCGATCACGCTCTTGACCTCTGCGATCAGATCCTCCGTGGTCCACCGCTTCCCGCCGAGCGCCGGCATGAAGGCGATGTAATCCCCGCTGTGGGCGTAGTCCCACCCGATCCAGTGCGTGCCTCTGGTTACCTCCTCAAACCACGGCACATGTCCCGCCGAATACGTTGCCCCGCCGTGGCAGTACTCGCTGACCGTGCCCATGAGCTCCACGCCTACCCCGATGTAGCAGCAGGGGTATTCGTGCCAGGACAAGATCACGTACTTGATGCCCCGATACTCCCCGAAGTCCAGCACCACAGGCGCGTCTCCGTTGGCGCGGCGGTAATTCATCTCAAGCATCCGTCTCCATCTCCTTCAGTTCATTTCTGATCCGGTCGCTCACCGCCCAGATCTCATTCAGCACCTCCGCCATCTGCCGGTCCAGCTTGCTTGCCGCCCGGATCAAGACTTCGAGCCGTTCCCGGCAATCCTGGAGGGAGGTGAGGGGGTCGATCATACCTCCAACGACCTCCACGCGATCCACATGATCACCGCTCCGATGATGGCCCACACAGCCATCCCAAACTGTGCCACGATGCCATCGGTCATGACGGCATACATCAGCACCACCAAAAACATAATTGCCTGCATACTTACCTTCCTTTCTGTTCTGCTGGTTTGATCCACCCCAGCCGGATCGCGATCTGCCGGCCCCGCTCCAGTTCCTCCGGGCTGGACGCCGCGGCACGCTGGTACACCAGATCGGAGATCGAGGCTCCGAACCTGGCCAGGACTTCAGCCTCGGGGACGGGGCTGGGGGAGGATACGATGTAGCCGGTCATGCGGGGTCCTCCTCTCTCTTCTGCTTGATGGCCACACCCTGGCGGATGCCCTCCACAAAGGCATTCATCGCTTGGGCAGCCTGGGCTTGGTCCGCGATCGGCAGCTGCGTCAGCACTTCAGCGATCTCTGCGGCAGTGCGAGCGGGCCGGATGTTGGCGGTCTGAGTCATGTGATCACCTCCTTGCCTTGGGCGTTTTCTTGAAGCTCTCCGCCTGACATCGGGTAGCATACACCAAGTCTGGATAGCTGTCAACCCCTTTTTCTCCAGTCTGGAGAAAAAATTTTCTGAGATTCCCAGCGGCGTCCTGAAAAGTCCCCAAGCCTTGAAAATTCCTGTTGACCGGCAGCTAAAGATGTGGTAATATCAAGACGTCCCGGGGAGGTGATAGAAATGAAGGACAGGATCAAAGAGCTTCGCAAAGCTCTTGGGCTTTCACAGGCAAAGTTCGGAGAGCGGATCGGGAGCAGCGGGAGCTCGATTGCAAACTACGAAGTTGGCATCTCCACCCCGCTCAAGTCCGTGGTCACGGCGATCTGCAAGGAGTTCAACGTCTCAGAGACGTGGCTGCGAACCGGCGAGGGCGAGATGTTCAATCAGGAGGTCGATGAGATCACGGC
>CANRLX010000178.1 GCA_947631615.1 uncultured Acetatifactor sp. | reverse complement strand
AGAAGCGAGGCTGCGATGGGCATAGAGCTTTACCCGCACAATATGGTAGCCTATCGTGCCGTCAGGAAGATGATGGCGGAAAAGGGGCTCGCCGCTGTGGTCCATCCCACAGGGACGGGTAAATCTTTCATTGCTTTCAAGCTGTGCGAGGACAACCCGAACAAGACTGTCTGCTGGCTCTCTCCCTCGGAATATATCTTCAAGACCCAAATAGAAAACCTCAAAGCGACCGGCGCGAAAGTGCCGCAGAACATCAAGTTCTATACCTACGCCAAGCTCATGCTCATGAGTGTAGAGGAGATAGCCGAGATCCGGCCGGACATGGCCGTGTACGACGAGTTTCACCGGGCAGGCGCCCAGATGTGGTCGCAGGGAGTCGAGAGATTCCGCAGGATGTACCCCACGATCCCTCTGCTGGGATTGACTGCCACCAGTGTGCGTTACCTGGATTCCCAGCGTGATATGGCTGAACTGCTTTTCAGCGGCTGTGTGGCTTCGGAAATGACATTGGGCGAGGCCATCGTCCGGGGCATTCTTCCCGCGCCCAAGTATGTGACTACGGTGTTCCGGTATCAGAACGAGCTGACGAGGCTCCAGGAGCGGGTGGAGCGTGTCCGGGGCGTTGGGGTGAAGGACGCCAACGAACGGTATCAGGAGGCCCTGCGCCGGGCGCTGGAAAAAGCAGACGGCCTGGATACCGTCTTTGCCAGACACATGACCGACAAAAGCGGCAAGTATATCCTTTTTTGCTCGGACTATGAGCACATCCAGGAGATGAGCATCTATACGCGCGAGTGGTTTTCTGGCGTCAATCCGGAGATCCACACCTATCTGGCCTATTCCGCGGACCCGGACACCAGCAAGGAATTTGCTGCCTTCAAGGCGGACGACAGCAAGGCACTCAAGCTGCTCTACTGCATCAACATGCTCAATGAGGGCGTCCACGTGAAGGGCATTTCCGGCGTGGTCCTGTTCCGGCCCACTGTCAGCCCAATCATTTATAAACAGCAGATCGGTCGGGCGCTCACGGCTGGGGACAGCGCGACGCCGCTGATCATCGACGTGGTGAACAATTTCGAGGGCCTGTGCAGCATCGACTCCATCCAGGAGGAGATGCAGCTTGCCGTGCAGCAGTTCTACGGTGAGGGCCGGGGCGATGAGATCATAACGGACCGCTTTGAGATCATCGAGCAGGTGCAGGACTGCCGGGAGCTGTTCGAGAGGCTGGAGAGAAGTCTTGCCAGCAGCTGGGAGCAGTACTTCCAGGCTGCCAGCATCTTCGCGGCAGAGCACGGCCATTTGCAGATACCGGCAGGATATCGGACAGAGGACGGTCTTCATCTGGGCGAGTGGCTGGTGACCCAGCGCGCCATCCGTTCGGGGAAGAAAGAGGGCGTGTTGACGGACTCACAGATCGCCCGGCTGGACGGTATCGGAATGGTGTGGGACAACAGACTGGTGACATCCTGGAACCGGGCGCTGGCTCACTGCGAGGAATATGCGCGGGAGCATGGGGACCTGGAGGTCCCAGTGCGCTATGTGTCGCCGGATGGATATCGCCTGGGCGCGTTCATCAACCGGATGCGCGGGTGGTACGCCAACGGAGAGAAGCAGGTGGTGCTGACGCCGGAGCGCGTGGCGAAGCTGGAAACACTGGGCATGCGCTGGAGCGCGGTGAACCTGAAATGGGAGCGGAATTACCTGCGCGCCGCGGAGTATTACCGGGAACACGGGGACCTGCTGGTGCCGGCAGGCTATAAGACGGCGGATGGATATGCCCTCGGCGCGTGGATACAGAATCTGCGGAAAAGCTACCGCGCCGGTGCGAAAACTCTGACCCAGGAGCAAATCGAGCGGCTGGAGGCCATTGGGATGTTCTGGGGCAACCGTCATGCCGAGGAGTGGGAGATCAATTATCGCGCGGCGGAGAAGTATTACAGGGCCCACGGCGACTTGGACCTCACGTCCGGCTACTGCACAGAGGATGGGCTGGCCTTGGGGCGCTGGATCGTGGACCTGCGGTTGCAGCGTAAGCGGGGCGCGGCAAGCCTGACGCCGGAGCGGATCGCCCGGCTGGATGCCATCGGGATGCAGTGGGATAAGCTCTCATCCTGGGAATACCGATACGAGCTGAGCCGGAAGTATCTGGAGGAGAACGGCTGCACGAGCATCCCCAGAGACTATAAGACCGACGACGGGATCTGGCTTGGTACGTGGCTGTACAGGCAAAGACGGATCATGGAGGGCCATCCCTCCCGGCAAAAGCTTGATACGAGACAGCGGCAGATGCTGCGGCAGCTGGATATTTGGGAACCGAAAGCACCTTCAGCTGGGAAGAAAGGGGCCCGGGGCAGAAAGCAGGCCCAAACCGAGCAGATAAGCGGAGAACTGTAGGAAGCTGTCCGGGCAGAGCGAGCATCGGCCTGGTGCGAAGACATGGAAGGGAGGCGCGCGTGTGAGTATCGAATTATATCCCCATAATGAAAAAGCATACCGTGCCGCCCGGAAGATGCTGGTGGAAAAGGGGCTTGCCGCTGTGGTGCATCCAACAGGAACGGGCAAGTCATTTATTGCCTTCAAGCTGTGCGAGGATGAGCCGGACAAAACTGTCTGCTGGTTATCGCCCAGCGAATACATATTCAAGACCCAGCTTGAGAATCTCAAGCGCGCCTCCGGCTATGAGCCAAAGAATATCAAGTTCTATACCTACGCCAAGCTCATGCTCATGAGCGACGCGGAGCTGGCGGAGATCAAACCGGATATCACGGTATATGATGAATTTCACAGAGTCGGCGCCCAGATGTGGTCCACAGGCGTCACAAGGCTGCGGGCCATGTATCCCACGGTCCCGGTTCTGGGCCTGTCCGCCACGGCGGTGCGGTATTTGGACAACAATAGGAACATGTCCGAAGAGGTCTTCGATGGATTCGTGGCCAGCGAGATGAGCCTGGGCGAGGCCATCGTGCGGGGGATCCTGCCGGCGCCGAAGTATGTGACCACCGTGTTCAAGTATCAGCAGGACCTGGAACGGTGGCAGCAGCGCGTCAACAGTGCAAAGAGCAAAGGTATCCGAGACAACGCCCAGAAATACCTGGACGCCCTGCGCCGGGCCTTGGAGCAGGCGGACGGCCTGGACATGATTTTCCAGAAACATATTACCAACAAAACAGGCAAGTATATTGTCTTTTGCGCGAATGTGGAGCACATGCGCCAAATGCAAAGCCATGTGCCGGAGTGGTTCGGCGGCGTAGATCCTGAGCCCCATTGCTACACGGTGTACTCGGACGACCCGTCCACCAGCCGGGAATTCGCTGCGTTCAAAGCGGACGAGAGCGAACACCTGAAGCTTCTGTTCTGCGTGGACATGCTCAACGAGGGCGTCCATGTGTCGGGGGTGTCGGGGGTGATCCTGTTCCGTCCCACCATATCGCCCACGGTGTACAAGCAGCAGATCGGGCGGGCTTTGACGGCGGGAGACGAGGCGACGCCGCTGATCCTGGACGTGGTGAACAACGTGGA
>CANRLX010000177.1 GCA_947631615.1 uncultured Acetatifactor sp. | reverse complement strand
CTTCCCGCTCTTCTGCCCTGTTCGTCCAACAGACAGTAGACGCCTCCGGCCATGCGGTCCGCCATGCAGAAAACTGCAGTGATTTCCGTCTGGAGAAGCTCCTTTGCGGCTTCATACGCGCTTTCCTTATCCCACTGGGCATAGTAGACCCATTTCGGGTTATACAGAATACCCGCCTCATACAGCGCCTTCTGGTACCCGATCAGACGTTTCTGTGAATGAATGTTTTCCGCGTTCCCGGCGATCACCCCAATCCTGCGATGCCCTCTGCCGATCAAATACTTTACGATCTCATATGCGGATGCTTCATCGTCAACCAGCACAGACGGCACACCTGAATCACAGGCATACGCATAGGCCATTACCGCCGGCATCGACATATTATCCAGAAAACAGGGCACCATTCTTGCATGTCCTGCAATATAGATCAGGCCATCCACCATCAGGGACGCGATCTCCTGAAGGATGGGGTCCAGAATGGAATGATACGCCTGATCGTCATCGTACCAGGTGTCGTTCCATCTGGCGTACATACGAAGATTTTTTACAACAGTTCGGTATCCATGGGGTTCAAAATAATTCATGATGCCCTCCAGGATGTCGGGCGTTGAAAACTGTGCAATGTCCTCCGCTATGATACCGATGGTCTTCGTTTTCTGGGTGCGCAGCCCCTTTGCAAGAGAATTGGGCTGGTAGCCCCGCATGCGCACCACGTCCATAACCTTCTGCCTGGTCTCCTGGCTCACCTTATGCTTTCCATTGAGGATATTTGACACCGTGGCTGCCGATACGTTGCATTCCCGGGCAATCTCTTTTAGTGTAACCATATTTTTTCTCCCTGCCTGTAATCGTTTCAGCCAAGCCTTCCGATCACTCTTGGCGTCAGCTTTCCCCGGCGATATCTTTCGTTCCCCCGCGTTGTCCACGTCAGGCTGCCTGTCCGGTCCTCATACACGATATCCGTCATACAGAAATCGCCCCTTTCGTATTCCCAGCCGTCTCCCGCGTCTTCATACAGCGAAAAGCTCCCATCGGCTCCGGCGTAGGCCAGAAGCTCCACATCCGCCCCCACGGTCTGTTCCGTACTCACAGCCGGCTCTGTCACCGGAAGAATGGAACCCCCACGCACAAACACGGGAATCCTGTCCAACGAAAGCTCCACGGCGATCTCCTGTCCGCCCTCATAGCGGCGCTCCGTGTAAAAATCATACCAGACGCATCCCGCGGGCAGATAAACGCTCAGCGTCCTGTCCTCCCTGACCAGCGGCGTCCCGTCCGCTCCATAATACAAAGGTTCCGTGACGGGACAGATCATTAGGGCCGGTCCAAACATAAACTGTCCAGATATGTCCCCGGCCCGCTTATCCTCCGGAAAATCATAAAACAGCGGCCGCATCATAAGACTGTCGTTTTGCCATACATCCCCAGCCAGGGAATAAATATAGGGCATCAGCCGATAGCGCAGACGGTTTGCCGCAAGCAGCGCATCATAAAATTCCTCCCCGGAGTGTCCGAAATTCCAGGGTTCCCGGCGCACATCCGTACCGTGGCTTCTAAATATAGGAAGAAAGGCGCCATATTGGAACCACCTCACATAAAGTTCCCTGTAACCCAAATTTTCAAGCCCCTCAGGATAGGCTCCGTCCCAGTACCACTGGGGGCCCCTCTTTACGAAAAATGCGCCGATATCCAGCGTCCAGTAGGGCAGACCGCAGATACAGAACTGCAGCCCGGCCACAATCTGCTTCCGCAGGGTCTCCCAGCTTGCACAAATATCACCCGACCAAAGGATAACTCCGTATTTCTGGATTCCGGGATATCCGCTGCGCGTCAGGTTCACCACCCGCTTTTCTTCTGTTTTCCCTCGCTGGCCCTCATAGATCCCCCGGGCATGATAAAGACCGTATGCGTTTGTCCGGTCCGCAGGCATCAGCTTTCCTGCTTCCTCCGTGAAAGTCCGATAGCTCTCCGACGCGGGCGGCCTGCAGGTTCGCTCCCATTCAGGCGTCACGGGCTCGCTGGAGTCGCACCACCAGGCGTCCACTCCATAACGGAACAATCCCCTGTCCGCCTGTTTCCAGTAGAGTTTTCTTCCCTCCTCGGAAAAAGCGTCATAGATGTTGCTGTTGGGGAACAAGAGCCCCGCCTTCCAAAATTCTTCATAATCAGGGCACCCAGGTGCCATGCTCGGCCAGATGGAGATCATGAAACGGATATCGCGTTCATGCATCTTCCGGATCATTTCAGCGGGATCCGGAAAACGGACGCTGTCAAAGGATTTCTGTCCCCACTGCCCGTCCGGCCAGGAAAGCCAGTCCAGCACCAGCGCGTCCAGGCCGAACTTTTCGTCCCTAAACCGTTGTGCCGTTTTCAAAAGCTCGTCGGCATCCTCATAGCGCTCCTGTGACTGGAGATAACCGAAGGCCCACCTTGGGAGCATCACAGCCTTCCCGGTCAGAAAGCGATATCCCTTTACGATCTCATGGGCGTCGCCCGCAAGGAAATAATAATCCAAGAAGGCATCCGCCTCCGTGTGCAGACAGGTGCCGTAAGCTGTGTCATCGAAAATAGCAGGGCTTTCGGTCTTCAGCATCAGCCCGTATCCTTTGTCGGAGATAAGCACCGGGATCGCAATCTTTAAATTTGCCTGATGCAGATACTGGGTAGTGTGCCTGAGATTCCAGACTCCCTCCTGCGCCTGCCCCAGTCCATAAAGCCTTTCATCCGGCTGAAATTTGAGATGCAGTGTGGTGTGATACAGCTTCCTGTCAAAAATCCTTGCCGCATCCCTGATCCGCCGTTTTACGCCGTCCGCTGTCTGGATCTCCTCCACCGCCGCTTCGCCGTCGACTGTGCGGTAAGCGTCAAAGGCTTCCGCCTCCTTGCTCTCGTATTCCCGTTCCGCCAGCAGAAGCATACCATCCTTCCGTTCAAAACGAATCGAACCCGTATCTCTGGAAATGACCACCTGAAGCGAGGCGGTGCTCAGCCGGACCTCACGCTCTGACACACTCTCCAAGAAAGAAACCGAGTTTTCCAAAAGATCCCCCTCATCCGGAAAGGCCGCCTCCTTTGTGTAAGAGACCCTTATGATATTGCCTGTCCTTGGAATCAGCCGGATCAGCCCCGTCTTCTGGCGCAGATACAGCCCATCCTTATCTTTCTTGATCTCAATAATTTCTCCCCCCAACCGGGGTGTGACCTCCATCATAACCCTATTTCCCCTTCACTTATTCTTTGCATACTCTCCGCTTATTCCTCGGTTACTCTCCGCTTGTTCTTCGCCTTTTGTGGCGCATCTTATTCTTTCCGGGGCACGATCACCTGTGTCCTAACCGCTGCCAGTTCCGGCTTCAGGTCAAGCTCCTCCGGAAGATCCAGAACGGGAAATCCTTCCACATTAAAATGTACTCTGCGTATGCCGGAGCTTCTTGGGCCGTTCACGCCAGGTCTGGCATGATAGGTGTTCCAGACAAGCCCGTCCTCATCCGTGACATAGGCGTTGTGGCCGGTTCCAAACTCTCC
>CANRLX010000176.1 GCA_947631615.1 uncultured Acetatifactor sp. | reverse complement strand
GAGCGGTTCTTCTCCTCCACGATAAGCGCCACGCGCCCATCGCTGCCGATGCCATAGTTGCAGGACGCCTGCTTGGAGGTCGGCGTGAAGATGCTGCCGAGCGTCTCTACGGAGCATTGTCCGACTACGCAGTGCGGCGTGATGCGGTCAATGCCGTGCGTCCTCTGCCCGGAGTGATTCGGGCTGAGTTTGGTGTAATCCACCAGCGGACTGTTTGTGTATGCCATTACGCCTCACCGTCCTTTCCGCTGCGGTCATGCAGCTGCGCCAGTACGTCCTTCAGCTTTTCGGGGATGGGCAGCCCCAGGTGGGCGGAATTCTCCAGCAGGCTCACGCCCTCGTTAGAGAGGTAGAAAAAGATGACCGCCGTCCGCAGTACGCCGGCTTCATCCAGCACATACACGTCCAGGATGTTGCCGATACCCACCAGCGTGAAAATCAGTACCTTCCGGCAGATGCCCTTGAAGCCGACCTCGCTTGAAAGGTTCTTGTCCGAGATGGCGCACATCACCCCGGTCGCATAGTCGATCACCACAAAGGCGATCAGCGCATACAGAAAGCCGTCCGCTCCGCCGAGAAACCAGCCGAGGAATCCGCCCAGCGCGGAGAATGCGATCTGAATGCCGTTCCAGATTTGTTTCATAGTCTTGTCCTCCTTTGGATTGAAAATTTTGATATAGAAAAAGCGACTGCCCGTTGTGAGCAATCGCTTCATCCCGAAAGAAATATTGTCTTTATTCCGTCTGCTTGGGCAGATATTCCCATAACCGCATATCTTCCTGCCCCAGCGACCACATACACATCCCGCGCAGACCCCAGCGGTACGCCGCCTGGTTCGCCCAATAGACGAGGCTGTCCACATCCTGGTAGTAGAGGATGGAGAAGCCGTCCGCATCGCCGAGGAACAAGCGGGATATCCAGATGTTGATGTCCCTGGGTGTGATTTTTACAGGGTAGTTTCCGCCGCATTTGACGCTTGTCATGGTGACCGAATGGAAAAACTCATAGTCCAGCGAGATATCCTCCGAGCGGGTAGACGTCTCCTCCACATCGGAATTGACCGTGAACACCTGGAATTCATCATCCCATGTCACGCCGCTCCGCCCGATCCTGCCAAAAGCGGCGGATGAGCCGTCCGGCATCTCCACATCAAACCGCTCGTAGGGTTCATATGTCCAGGCGTCCCCCAGCCGTAGCAGCTGGCAGTTCACCGTATTGTCCGAGCGTATCCCGGCATACCCTGTCACATCGGACACTGTCACCGTGAAGCGCAGGGTATAGGATGAAGAGGAATACACACGGATCTTGTTCCCCCGCTTGCGGAATTCCAGCGTGTAGACGTTCGGGTTGTCCCTCAGATCCGCATCTGCCGTCCTGCTGAACGAGGTGCTGTAATAGCCTTTCAGCGTGTTGCCCTCGTACAGTTCGATCCGCTGCGCGTCGTAATTGAAGCAGCAGAAAAGGCCGCCGAGGAAGATGCCCGCCTTTCCTGTAAATCCGCTGGGAAAGATAAGCTGCGCCCGAAGATGTATGTCCGAAAAACCGTCATACTTCCACGCAAGCTGGCCGTAACCCTCAAGCTGGGAATAGACGCGTGATTCGGAATATTCGTCCGACCGCCATACCGACCATTTGCCGGAAAGCGTCGTCCAGTAGCTTGCGGACAGCGCGCCGTAATCCCGGAAGTCCTCGTACCAGATGAGAGCCGAGTCCGGCTTTCTGCGGAGCATCTCCAGCGTCAGCTTGAATCCCTTGTCCGGCTCCGCCATATTCCCGTTTACATCCTTGAATTTCCTCGGAGCGACCACATAGGACGCATCCCCGGCGGACGGGTACTCCGCAAAGCCCGTGCAGACGCGGAAACCATAGAACTGCACATTCTCGGCATCCACCGAAACCGTGATGGTGTGCGCTCCCGGAGAGAGGTAACCGCTGTGGAGCAGTTTCCAGAACGTACTCCTCCAGTACGGCCACCACAACCGTGTTTCCTTGAAGTGCGTGGTATTCCCGTCAATGGAGATATACACGCCGTTCTTGTCCCAGAAGGGATAGCAGAGCCGCACGGCGATGTCGTATGTCCCTGCGGAAGATATGGAAAAGGTGTATGCCGCTTCTCCCTCCGCACCGAGGGAGAGAACGCCGTCGCTGACGCTCACATAGCCGGAATAGCTGTCCGGCGTTCCGTCACGGCCAATGAGGATGTCTCCAAATTCGGTATGCTGCTGCTTGGAATAGGCGGTCAGGTATTTCCTTCCGTTGTAGCTTTCGCCCATCTGCGGATAGGTGTACTCCACGGCGTCCTGCCCCTCCATGTAGTCGTAGACGTGAGGAAGCGCCCAGGGGACTTTGTTGTTATCGTCCCAATAGGCCACGATGGGGATCATCGGCTGCGGAGGACCATCGTCGGTGAAGTTGTAGCCGCCCGTCATCCACAGCTGAGCGGCATAGTAGGTGTTGGAAGTCCCCCGGTAGGTCTTTTCGAGGTTCTCCGGCTTGTCGTAAATCTGCCAGTTCCAGCCGTAGGCGGGCATACCGAGGAATACCTTACCGGCATCCATAACTGTGACCGCATAGTCATAAATGCCCTCCAGCCACGAGCGGGGAGAAACAGGCCCCGGCGCACTTCCGGCCCACGCCATGCCGTAGCTCATGATGGATGCGGTGTCGCAGTAATCGTTGAGGTCGCCGTAGACACACCAGTTCTCACCGCCCACCGAACTATTGACCGAAGTCATACCTGGCAGGCAGATGTTCATCAGTTTGGAAGGATCGTAATTCTTGACCGTGTTGTAGATATTTCGGAACATAGCCGTGGACGCTTCGTGCGTGGAATAGTCGTCGCCTTTTTCCAGGTCGATGTCGATCCCATCGCACCAAGGGTATTTCCCCATGATCCGCACAAGCTCCGACAGGAACATATCCTGCGCACCGCCCGTGTTGTCACGGAGTGCTTTGAAGATGCTGTTCGTACCGTCATTTGCCACGGTCAGGAGCCAGGTGATGTGCGGCCATTTGTTGATATAGTTTTTCATGGTGGAGCCGTCCGCAATGGACACGCCGCTCTCGTATATCTCCCCGGTCGCGCGGACTTTGAACGAGAACAGCCCGACCTGGCTGATGCGGTCGCCGTAATCACGGAGCGCCTCGTACATACGGGTGTTGCCCATGAACGTCCAGACCATGATCTTCTTGCCTTTGAGTTTGTCCATCAGAACCGCTCACCTCCGTCCTCCATTTCCTGCATCTCAAACAGCACCCGTGCCGTTTTGCCGGATTCCAGCGTGACCTTGTGCTTGGAGTCCCACGCGGCGCTGTACTGGTAAAAACCGTCCTTTCGTTCCTGTACGCCGTTTCTGGTACACTCCCGCGTGGACGCCGACAGCGCAAGATCGTCCTCGGCAGCGAGGGCGTTCGGGAATGACACCCGCTGACCGCCCACGCCCTGGCAGAGCTTCACCGTTCCCGCCGCCATAGCAGATTTCGGGTAGATGTGGACATCCAGCCCGGCAGAGGTGCAGCCAAGGTTGAACA
>CANRLX010000175.1 GCA_947631615.1 uncultured Acetatifactor sp. | reverse complement strand
TATGGAAGGGCGGAGAGATTTGATGAGGCGGTCCCATTAAGCCGCGCAGATGAAATTCAAGATGCGGTCGGTTATAAGGGCGTATGCAGCCAAATCGGAACGCAGATCGGAGAGGATAACTACTTTATACCGCACATGTGGTACCCTCAGAGTGAGGACTGCCTTGATCTTAACATTTGGACCCCGGAGCTTGGAAAGAGTGCTTGCCGTCCTGTCATGGTCTGGCTTCATGGAGGCGGCTATGACAGCGGGTCCGCCATAGAGCAATACGCATATGATGGCGGGAATTTGGCCGCCCAAAAGGGCGTTGTGGTAGTTTCAGTCAATCACAGGCTCAATCTCCTTGGCTTCCTGGATCTGTCAGAATGGGGAGATAAATACAGATCTACGGTGAATAACGGAATAAAGGACATTATTCTGGCACTTAAATGGATAAGAGAAAACATCGCCGCTTTTGGCGGCGACCCGAACAACGTGACGCTTTTTGGACAGGGCAGCGGCGCGGACAAGATACTTACCATAATGCAAGCGGCGCGCGCAGACGGTCTATACCACAAGGTCATTCTTCAGAGTCCTGTCTGTTATAGCAGTGATCCAAGAGTGAGTCGAGAAAACGCACGGCATTTTGCGCGGCTCATGGTCGGGGAGCTTGGCCTTGACCGGGATACGATTGACCGCATAGAGACCTTACCGTATCATCATCTGGCGCGGGCGGCCAGCAGAGCCTTGGAGCTTTTCCGTAAGGAAACAGGGGCAGTCTATATCTGGGCGCCTGTTGCGGATGGTGAACTTTTTAGCGGTACGGTCCTCCGATCAGGATTTAGGGAAGAAGCGGTAAATATTCCAATGATCGTCGGCTCAAACAGCGGCGAATTCAGTAGCGCCGTATATTCCCATGGGCATAAAGGCAAAGGGACAGAAACGGCGGAGCGTCTTTTCCCGGAGTGCATCGATCGCAACAGCGGCTGTATGGACAGCGAGGTCAGGACGACCTGCCTTCAGCTGCTTGAAAAAAGAAGGGCGGCTGGCTGTGCCAATACCTACAATTATGTTTTTGCTCCCATGCTGCCTGCATATGGCGGCGTGACTCCCTGGCATTGCGCCGAGATCCCCTTTGTCTTTTTGAACGCAAAGTACATGGAGGCGTCCTTTGAGCCTGGAGCAACAGAGAAGCTGCAAAATACAGTCGCCGAATGTTGGACGCATTTTGCGCAAACAGGCAGCCCGTCCGAGGATTGGCCGGCTTCGGACGGCGGCGGAGGTCTGCTGATATTCACAGCAAAAGGCCCGGTCAGGGCGGAGTTTAGGGAAACGGTACTTCCCGAGGTGAAAGAGATCTCCTGCGTCCGCAAAAGCACCTACGGGGGAGCGCTCATTAAAATCGCGCCAGGCAGCAGCCGGAAAGGGAGCTAAACTATGTATATGAGTGAACTGCGTTCGAAGGTCATTTCGAACGACGATTATCCGGTGGTCGATACCAAGTACGGAAAGGTGCGGGGCCTTGTTAAAGACGACGTCTTTATATTCCGCGGGATCAAATACGGCAAAGCGTCGCGCTTCCAATTCTGTGAGGAGCCGGACCCGTGGCAGGACGTAGCTGATGCGACTTCCTTCGGCTATGGGGGCTTTAGGAGCATGTCTGTTGCCCCGGATGAGTTGACGATTCCCCATTATTATCTCCCGTGGAACGAGGAGAACTGCCATAACCTCAACATCTGGACGCCATCAATAGATAGGAACGCGAAAAAGCCTGTCGTGATATGGCTCCAGGCCGGCGTGTGCAACCACACCATGGAGCAGTATGCCACTGACGGAGAGGAACTGGTGAGAAACGGCGGCGTCGTCTTTGTGGGATACAATCTACGCAGCAGGATCACCGGTATGCTCGACCTGTCCCTATATGGGGAGAAGTACGCCAAGTCAAATATGTGTGTCTTGAGTGACATGGTCCGTGCGGTGACGTGGATCCATGAAAATATCCGGAACTTTGGCGGAGATCCAGAAAACGTGACCCTGATGAGCCAAAGCGGCGGCGCCATCCATGCGTTTCTCCTGCTGCATACTCCGGCAGTGGCCGGTATGTTCCACAAGGTGACGCTTGAAGGCTGGATGCTCCACCCGATGAAGCCCCCAGAGGGTATGACGATAAAGCAGATCCACCAAATCGTCGGTAAGTACACGGTGGAGGCGCTGGGGCTGGACGAGAGCACGATCGACGCCATCGATACGGTGGATATCAACGATCTCTCCGCCGCCGCGGATCACGCGGCCGAAAGGCTATGGAAAGAATATCACGTAAAATACCATTACAGTGTTGTGGCGGACAATGAGTACACGTATCAAATGTCTCTTGATAAGCCCTTCCCGGGAATCGGACCGGAGATCAGCTTCCTCATTGGGGGAGATATAGCGGATTCCAGGTCCAATGACCGCGTGAAGATAGGGGATAACAAGCCGCACACGTGGAGCTACGAAACCGTGATGGACTACATGCGTCAGATGTACGGTGACCGGGCGGAAGCCGTTGCAGACGCATTCAAAAAAACATACCCCGGTACGCCGTTGTGCGAGGCGCTGTATCTTGACCGAAAGGGCCGGCGGCAGGTACTGCGGGTCGCAAAAAATCAGGCCGGGATAGGCGCGAATGTGTGGATGTGGATGTTCAAATACGTGCACCATATCAACGGCAAGACTATCGCCTATCACTGCAGCGTCAATCCGTTCGTCCTACACAATACAGAATATCTTGAGGCGTCCTTTTATCCTGAAAAAACAGCAAAGATACAGGAGGACATGACGTATGCGTGGCTCTCCTTTATAAAAAACGGCAAGCCCGCCGTTCCCGAGGGCACGGATTGGCCGGCTGTTGTTCCGGGGGATGAGGGGCCTACCATGGTGTTTGGCGAGGGCGCGCCTTATGTGACGAGCGACCTTGAACTCCAGGAGATCGGAAAGCCGTGGTATATTGGCGACAGCTTTATGGGCAATTCCATGATCCTCAGACAGATAAGCTATGACATGAAGGACGTCATGGACGATCCGGTATAAAGAAAGAGAAAGACCTTCTGCATACCTTCCCAAAATGGGTAGGCGTGCAGAAGGCCGCTGATTATATTGAGACGTTTGCGGACGCTCTCCTGAATTCACTTGGCGTAAATCCCGTCGCCTTTTTGAAGATACGGCTGAAGTATCTCGCTTCCGTAAAACCGACCTTATCAGCGATCTCATTTACGCTCAGCGGGGTGCTTGAAAGCAATTTTTTCGCGATATCGACCCGATGGCCGTTTACGTATTGGATGTAATTCTGGCCGATCTCTTTTGTAAACAGCGCGGAAAGGTATGTGGGAGAGATGTTGAGCTTTCCGGCTACTGCGTTCAAAGACAAATCGGACGAGTAGTTTTTGTCCACATACCGGATGACGTCCTTTACATACTTTGACTTGGGAGCGGTGTCCAACTGAACGATCTCGTCTATAAGCTCACAAAAGACCCGCTTGAGTTCAGCGCAATAAGAGTCAAAGGTCTGGCACATGTGAAAGGA
>CANRLX010000174.1 GCA_947631615.1 uncultured Acetatifactor sp. | reverse complement strand
GTGAAATACAGTGAGCTTTACAAGAGACTACGGGAGATAAAGTGCTACATCATAAGGGAGGGAGCCAATCACTCGATGTGGTACAGCCCGATCACCGGAAAGACCTTCCCGGTGAGCCACCACAAGGGGCAGGATGTCCCGATGGGAACACTAAGATCAATAGAGCGGGATGCGGGGCTGAAATAAGCCCACGTCCCAGCGTGAAAGGAGATAATGACAATGGCGAAATATGTATATCCCGCGATCTTCACACCGGAGCCGGAAGGGTATTCTATCAACTTCCCCGATCTAGAGAGCTGCTACACCTCGGCGCCGACGCTGGAAGAGGGAATGGAAATGGCGGCCGATGTGCTGTGCCTGACGCTCTATGGACTGGAGGAGGACGGGAAAACCATTCCAGCAGCGTCCGATCTTCGGGCGGTGAAAACAGATGGGGAGGCATTCGTGAGCCTGGTCCGGTGCGACACCATCGAATACCGCCGGTTCTATGACAACAAGGCGGTCAAGAAAACGTTGACCATCCCGGCTTGGTTGAACACGATGGCAGAGCGAAACGGCGTGAACTTCTCAATGGTACTCCAGGCGGCACTGAAACATGAACTGAATATCCAGTGAATCCCGCCCCGGCCCCGTGCCGGGGCTTTTTATGTCCGCTTTCGGTGTTACCGCACCGGGGGCGGCGGTTTTGTATAAAGGGTTTAAGTGTTCTTGTTCTTTCCGTAAAAAATACGTCCGGCAGCTAAGGCGCGGCGATATCCACAGTCAAGGCGCAACTGCTCATCTGGTTGTAAGCATTTCTTGGCATTACTACATACCTCATAACGACTACAACAGTCGAATGCTCTTGGCACATTGTTTAGTGTGCTCTGAACTGAAACGGAGATGATGTCTAGGTAATCTCTGACATCGTCTGGGTTGCCAAGAAAGATGCGGACAAATTGGGGATCTGATTTTGTGCTGCTATATTGGATATTCTTCTTATCTAGCAGAGGCTTTGCAGCGTGCGAGTCAACAGCTATGTAACGGACTTTCTTTCCGAAGTGAATCTTAGCGATGATAGAGGACAAATATGTTATACTCCAATATCCTTGGCACTTCTGTAGCTTTAATTCTTTTTCATGAAGAAAATATTTATGGATGACATCAATGATCGTTTCTTCGATAAGCCCATATACATATTTCTCTGGTGTACGGAACTCTTCTAAGGTTGTCTGATTCATTGGCCGCCTCCTTATCATAAATATGCCGGCTAGCAGGTGAGAAGGTCATAAAATACATCTTCTGAAAGAATATCGATATCAAGTCCGGCTAGTTTATACTGCTCTGCTTTTTTCTGCTTATTACTCTTGCCGTCTTTGATGCTGGGGCAATAATCGTTGTTTCCTAAAATTAGGAAGTTGGTGCGCTTCGTAATCCGATCATCACAGACGCCCCCGTGATTGACAACGGCTTGCATTGCCTCTGAACGAACCATGCGTTGTAGAGTCCCGGTAAAAACGCAGATCTTTCCATATAAGGGATGGTCTTCATCAAAAGAATCAGTAGTTGGGGTGATATCTGAAGCTCTGGTCTTCTCCAAGTGAAAAGAGTTGAAAGTTATATTGTTTTGTTGCATATGCGCTTTCATATGCTGATATGCTTCATTTGTGGCGATGCAGTCTGAAAGAGCACGATGTGCCTGAGAGCTCTTTATTCCAAATCGTTCTTTTAAGTCATTCAGACGGTGATGCTTGTGTTCTTTAAATAAGTTTCTAGATAAGCGCATTGTATCTACAAAATCATTTGAAACGGGCGGCAGGCCATAAAACTCTGAAAAATCGTAGAGAAAGTTGATATCAAAATTTACATTATGTCCAACAATAATATCACTACCGATATAGTCTAGGTATGCTGGGAGTTGCTGATCCAGACTGGGAGCAGAGGAAAGCATATCATTTGATATTCCGGTAAGGTCTGATATGTATTCGTCAATTTCAAATCCGGGATTAATAAGTGTTGAGAACTCAGAGACGGATTTATCACCACGAAACCTAACGGCGCCAAGCTCGATGATACTGTCCCTTGCCGGGTCAAGTCCAGTGGTTTCGATGTCGATAACAACATAATTGTCTGTTGGGATTAGTAGGCTATATCCCTTATGTTCGCGCTTTACTTTTTTTCTCAAATCACAGTTTGTGGTAGGAGGGTCAGTAGAAATGCTGTTTTCCATATATGCACACCTCTTCAGTACGCTACAGCCAGATTTCTGTTCTGATACCACCATGTGGCCTTTCGCATGAATGGCTCAGTCACGTTGAACAGCTCTGCGAGATCCCATATTTCTGTGTGGCCGGCCGCAACGGCCAGGTCCAGTTCGTCCTTCGGTACCAGATGGGTGATGCCCACTTGTCGGCCCGGCTCTCGTGCTGCGCTACTACCTCATATGGACTGTTCAGCGCGTGTGTCGCGCCGGTCATGGCATGACCCCCCTCGTGAGCCACCAAAACGCGCTCCTCTGCGGCTATCACTATATTATCAAAATCCATGAACACACCATCGTGCCCGTTTGCTTCAACGGTCACTGCCGGTAAGTCGTCCATATCCCATATGTAAAAATTTACCCCGGCCTTTTGCAAATCGTCGTATAAGGCCAAGATGTCACCCATTACTTTCGCCCCTTTTCCTGTTCCTCTTTGGCTTGCTGGTCGATCAGATATTGGGCCATGCCACGTAACATTTCCTTACGCTCTGGGGTCAGCTTGTCCACTTTTCCGCTCATGGCATATGTGAAAACCGGATCGCCACTCTCGCGCTCACTCTCAGGAGTGGGCGCTTTTTTGCTGCCAGTTCCAAAGGCAATCCATTCATACGTTACGCCAAGATAATCTGCGACACGGGTCAGACTGCTCTTCCGTGGCGTTGTCTTTCCTGTGTTCCACTGAGAGTATGCGGCAGAGGATATGTGGCAGTCATCATAGAATGTCTGCTTGTCAATCCCTCTCTCATCCAGCAATTCATCTATCCTTTTGGTAACTTCGCTCATTCTTAGCACCTCAATTTGTGCAAACCGGACACTAAGAATACGCTAAGTTTCTTGATATTAAGAATAACTCATTATATACTTAGCGCGTCAGGGCGAGACAACAAGAAACCAAGCCAAAACTTAGTGGGCGATTGCGTATGTAGAGTTGTTGGCACTTCCTATAATACGCAATCCCCGCTAAGTTGTCAAGTAAAACTTAGCATTAATTTAGAATGGAGGTGTGTTATATGAGCTTTTCTTCCGCCAGGGTTAAGGCAGGGCTATCTCAGCGGGCAGTTGCGGAAAAATGAATGTTTCCGCGGCGGCCGTTGCGCTTTGAGACACTGGAAAGAAAATCCCCGGAGGCATTGAGCCACTGGGGATTTGTGCGTGATATAGGTGTCCACTTTGGTGTCCACTTTAATGCTGCTTTTTCCTGCTTTTTACCGCTTTTTCCGTTTTGGGGCCGGAAGTACAAAAAAGCCCGGAACGCCTAGAAAATCAGGCGTTCCAGGGCTTCCCGGGTTGGCACGGCATGAGGGATTCGAACCCCCGGCCTTCTGGTCCGTAGCCAGACGCTCTATCCAGCTGAGCTAATGCCGCTCGTGCCTGAGTATGATAGC
>CANRLX010000173.1 GCA_947631615.1 uncultured Acetatifactor sp. | reverse complement strand
TTTCCAGAGGTAAGTTTACCACACTTGAGACATTTTCTCTTGTGGTTTATTAAGACATTATCATAAATGACTTATACTGGAAATAAACTGAGGGAAATTTATTCTTGCACTTACAGGGGAATCGTGTTATAGTAGAGACATAAAAAAGAGGAAACAACCGCCCACAAAGTGGTTGACCTCCAGTAGTGCTAGAGCCTACCTTGACGGGTCAAGTGACAAGGTAGGCTTATTTATTTTCGCTTGTTGTCCCTATCAATGTAGGCAAGCAGCGCGATCAGAAATGTACCGCCTAAAAACAGCAGGCTTAAAACCTCATGTACATTCATCTGCACCACCTCCCTTCTTTTTCAAGTGTAGGGAGGCTTTCCACCTTGTAACACGGTTGTTCCTCATAAATATTCTAACACATTCATTTCGACAAGTCTATCATTTTTTGGAATGATAAATATACGAATATTCGTATAAGATTTCCGCTTTGCAGACTATCTTTTTTCTCCTGGGAACCGTTATATATTACAGAGGACAGGCATTTATGGGCTTTCCTTTGAAAGCGCGAGCGCATCCCAGAGTGTATATCCTGAAGTGCGCATCCCAGACAAACCGCCGTAGGGCACGCTTTCGCTATATATCGCTCGCAGCGGTACATAATGCGCTAAAGTACAGCGCATAAGTACCGGCGGCTCTATAATGCCCTATGGCGGCTTGTCTGTATCGCGCACGGAAACAAGCTTTGCAAACACTGATACGACAGAAAACGGAGAAAGGAGGCGGCATATGGATCAGGATATACGGCTCATCCGGCGGATGAAGGCCGGGGATGATGGAGCCATAGAGGAATTTGTGGCCAAATACTATCCCAGGATCCTGCAGTATTGCCGCCTTCATATTCATGACAGAGGGTACGCCGAGGACGCGGCCCAGGAGACCTTTGAAAAATTTTTTCGTTCCTTTGCACAGTACCGGCATTACGGGAAGGCAGGAAATTATCTGTACGTGATCGCCGGAAATCTTTGCAGAGATTTTTATCGGAAGCGGACGGAGCGAGCGCGGGAGATACTGACGGAAGAGCTCCTTGCCGTGCAGGCCGGAAGCGGGGAGATGCCGGAGGGAGAGATCGAGCGGGCCCAGGAGCGTCTTGCCGTGGAGACGGCGGTGGATCGGCTTTCTCCGGAACTTAAGGAGGTGGCGATCCTTGCCTTCTTTCAGGGCAGGAAACAGACGGAGATTGCCAGAATATTGGGAATCGGTCTGCCGCTTGTAAAATATCGGATTCGGAGAGCGCGGGAATGTCTGGCCAAGGCCCTCGATGGAGGGGAAAGCAGATGAGGGGCAGGATGTCGTGCGGCGGAACGCGTATCGGAAAAAAGGAGGAAAAACGATGGCTTGGAGGCAAAGCACCTGGCGGCGCAGAGTGAGAGAGTACCGGACAGAGTCCCTACAGGAATATGCCGATAAAAATAAGATGGAGAAAGTGGCACAGAGGGCCCGGATGGCCTTTCTGGAGCATGAGGAGCGGGGGATGCTGTCCTATCCGGAATTTCTCTATGGACAGCACCGCTACGTGAGAAAAAGATGGTGGATCCTGCAAGGGGCGGCGCTTCTGATCCTGTGGATTGTCCTGCGTATCTACGGGGGAGCGCCGGAGGTACAGCGCAATATGGGGGTGATGGCTTCCCTGTTTGTCATGCTGATCCTGCCGGAACTGTGGAAAAATATAAGCTCCCACTCCCTGGAGATCGAGGCGGCCTCCTTCTATACGCTGCGTCAAATCTACACGGCGCGGCTGTTTTTGTTTGCTCTGGTAGACTTTGGGATGCTCAGCCTGTTTTTCCTGTCGGGGATCGCGGTGAGGAATTTCCGTGCCACAGATTTTTTTGTGGACTTCTTTATTCCCTTTGTGATGACCTGCTGTATTTGTTTCCGGACGCTGTGCAGCCGTCTGGCGGTATCGGAACATATCGCCGCCTTAGGGTGTGTCCTGTATGCTGCTGCCTGGAATTTTGTGGTGTCGGACGAACGCTTGTATCAAGCGGTGTTAATGCCGGCCTGGGGAGCGTTGCTTACCGTGTCCCTACTCTATCTGGGCTATTGCATCTGGAGAAGCTGTGCGGAATGGGAGCGGTATGAGAGATGCTTTTGACTGCTCGCAGCGAAGCTTCTGATTGCCCGCAGTGAAGCTTTTGACTGCCCGTAGCGAAACTTTTGACTGCTTGCGGCGAAGCTTCTGACTGCCCGCAGTGAAGCTTCTGCCTGTCCGCAGCGAAACTTCTGCCTGCCCGTAGCGATGCTTTTGCCTGCCCGTAGCAAAACTTTTGCTTGTCCGCGCTGAAGATTCCGCCTGCCTGTTTGCATCGAAAGCGGTTTCGCGGGAACGGTCTGTGAAGAAGTGCAATGATCTATGAACGCAATGGTCGGTAACTGCAGTGGTCTGTGAGCGCAGTGATCTGTGAGCGCAATAGTCTGTGAGTGCAATAGTCTGTGGGCGCAATGGTTTGTGAGCACAACGGTCTGTGGGAAGCTGTGGGGATCTGCAGTGATCAGCAAGGGTTGGCAAAGGTCAGCAGTGACCTGTGGAAAGAAACCGGCATAGGAGGAGATCATGTGAAAAATCACACTGATGTGCTGATTTTTCATACGGGAATTTGTGCCGGAGCGTCACAAATTCCCCTGATGGCAGACGCGGATTTGAGATTCACGTCGCCCCGTCGCGAAAACGCTCCGGAATGGAGAATAATATGGAATTGACGTTGCAGGATATTACAAAAGAATTTCAGGGGTTTCGTGCGGTGGACGGGGTTTCCTGCCGCATGGGGAAGGGGGTCTATGGGTTGCTTGGCGTGAACGGAGCGGGAAAGACCACGCTGATGCGGATGCTCTGTACCTTGCTGCGCCCTACTTCCGGAGCCATCCTGTGGGACGGGCAGGACATTTTCCGAATGGGGGAGGCATACCGAAGGATTCTCGGGTATCTTCCGCAGGAATTTGGTTATTATCCGGACTTTACGGTATGGGACTATCTGCTCTATATCAGCGCCATCAAGGGTCTTAGGCCCGCTGCGGCGAAGAAACGGGCGGAACAGCTTTTAAAACAGGTGGGGATGTGGAAGCAGAGAAACCGGAAGATGAAGAAGCTTTCCGGCGGAATGAAGCGGAGGGTGGGTGTCGCCCAAGCGGTATTGAACGACCCGCAGATCTTGATTCTGGATGAGCCTACGGCGGGCCTGGATCCTAGCGAGCGCATCCGCTTCCGAAATCTGATCAGCGAGCTGGCGGAGGAGCGGCTGGTACTTCTGTCCACCCATATCGTATCGGATATCGAGTATATTGCCAGTGAAATTTTGTTGATGAAGGACGGCTTCATTGTGCAGGAGGGAACCCTGGAGGAGTTGCTTGCCGCTATGCCGCAACAGGTTTGGAGGTGTCTGGTGCCGCGCGAGCGGGTGGGAGAGTACCTGAAACGGTATAAGGTGGCCAATGTAAAAACGGCTTTACAGGGAACAGAGCTGCGGATCCTCTCTGCTGAGCGGCCGGCAGAGACCGCAGAACTTGCGGAGGTCACGCTGGAGGATGTGTTTTTGTATCACTTTGGAGAGAAATCCGGAGATGAGGAAATGAAATCCTGAAGGC
>CANRLX010000172.1 GCA_947631615.1 uncultured Acetatifactor sp. | reverse complement strand
TACATCAAGACGGTCAACCCTTCCGTGGCGCAGTCGGTCATTGACATGATTCCGCTGTATCTTTCGGAGGGTGCTGCCGAGGGTGTGCGTGGCGACATCGCTTTCGCTCAGTCCTGCCTGGAAACCGGGAACTTTGGCTTCTCCGGCTCCGCTGTCACCCTTGACCAGAATAACTTCTGCGGGATGGGCGTGACGGCAAACGGCATGAAGGGCAATTCCTTCGACACGCCGCAGATGGGTATCCGTGCGCAGATCCAGCACCTCAAGGCATATGCATCCAAAGATGATCTGAGGAACGCTGTGGTGGACCCACGGTTTCAGTATGTGGCAAGGGGCAGCGCCGAGTATGTGGAATGGCTCGGTCAACAAGAAAACCCCAGCGGAAAGGGCTGGGCGGCCGGCGCGGGTTACGGCGGCAAGATTCTCACCATCTTAAAGAAGGTGGTTGGGACAGCAACCGGAACACAGAGTGGCGGGGACGAACTGTACCGCGTCAGAAAGACCTGGGCGGACGCCGCCTCGCAGAAAGGAGCCTTTGCCATCCTCGCTAATGCCAAAAACTGCGCGGACAGCAATCCAGGCTATACGGTCTATGATTCTGCCGGGAACGCTGTGTACACCTCCGCTGCCAAATCCGAAGTTCCCTACCTGGTGAGGGTGACCATTACCGATCTGAACATCCGCAAAGGACCGGGGACGGATTACGCCACGACCGGGAAGTTCACCGGCAAGGGCGTGTTCACTATCACCGAGGTCAAGTCCGGCAAAGGCTCGACCGCAGGCTGGGGACGGCTGAAATCCGGCGCCGGATGGGTCTCGCTCGACTACGCTGTTCGGGTATGACAAATTTTATCTGAGTTAATCTGTAAGCCTGTGAACGTTCCCGTTTGTGGAGCGTTCACAGGCATTTTTTGTTATGAGGTTAAAATCCGGCGCATATTTATTGACTGTGACTTAGGAGGTCATAGTCATGAATGGATTACAAAAAGAGCGAATAAAGGAACTCCGTTCTGATGGGCTCAGCTATAGCGAGATTGCAAAGCAGGTCGATGTTTCCAGAGATGCGGTTATTTCCTTTTGCCGACGAAACGGTCTGCAGGAAATAAAGAAACCAATATCCGCTGTGGAAACCGATGCAAAAGATGTCTGCCGCGAGTGCGGAAAACCTCTGGTGCAGATAGACGGAATGAAACGCCGCGTGTTTTGTTCCAAGGAATGCCGTATCAAGTGGTGGAGGGAACACCCCGAACAGATGAACCGGAAAGCAATGTATCAGTATACTTGTGCGCATTGCGGCAAGCCGTTTTCCGCCTATGGTAATTCCAGGCGGAAATACTGTTCCCACGCCTGTTATATCGCAGACAGGTTCGGAGGTGGTTCTGATGAGTGATAAGGAATTCCGTGCGGAAAAGATGTATCTGCTATGCCTGGGAACGGCAAGGGAGATGCTGAAACGCGGCATCATTTCCGAGGATGAATTCACTAAAATTGATACAATGCTGCTCAAAAAATACAAACCAACTTTGTCCACATTATTGTCGGGAAAGGACTTGATATAAGTGGCTTTTAGAGCGATATATAGTGTCGGAAAGGAGTTGGTTTTATGCCGAAAATCACAAAGGTCGAGCAAAGCATCAAGGTGCTGCCGGAGAAGAAAAAAGTGGCTGCATACGCACGGGTGTCCAAGGATACTGAGAGGCTGATGCACTCCGTTTCCGCACAGGTGAGCTATTACAGCGATCTCATCCAGAAGAATCCCGAATGGGAATACGCAGGCGTGTACGCCGATTCCGGGATAACCGGCACTTTGGTCGCAGGGCGCAGTGAGTTCGTTCGTCTCCTGGAGGACTGCGAGGCGGGCAGGATCGACATCATCCTCTGCAAGTCGATTTCAAGATTTGCAAGGAACACGGTCGACCTGTTGAACACGGTCAGACGGCTGAAAGAAATTGGCGTCGAGGTTCGTTTCGAGAAGGAACAGATCAATTCGATGAGCGGGGATGGGGAACTGATGCTCTCCATCCTCGCTTCTTTTGCGCAGGAGGAGAGCCGCAGCATTTCCGAGAATGTAAAGTGGGGCATCCGTAAGCGGTTCAAGAATGGAGAGATCGGAGCGGCGAACAAACACATCCTCGGCTATCAGTATGACGATGAACAGAAAAAGTACATCATCATTCCCGAAGAAGCCGCAGCGGTACGATGGATGTTCCAGATGTATATTGACGGTTTCCCGCTGCGGGAGATCGCCGACAAACTGAACAGCGCGGGAATCCGCTCGGTGCTTGGAAACGAGTTTCAAGAAGCGTCGGTACGGCAGCTGATTTTCAATGAGGTCTATGCCGGGGACATCCGAAGACAGAAATGTTATATCGAAGATCCCATTACGAAAAGCAAAGTTCCGAATCGCGGAGAACTGCCGCAGTATTACATGACTGACTGCCATGAGGCAATCATAGACCGCGATACCTACGCCAAGGTTAAGGCGGAAATGGAGCGGCGGACTGCATTGCTGAATCCGACCTACTGTTTTACAGGGAAGTTCAAATGTGCCGTGTGCGGAGCGAATTTTACCAGGAAAAAGGGCAAGGTCAAAGGCAGAGAATATGTGGACTGGATCTGCAGGAGCAAGAAAGAGCCAGGGATCACCTGCAAGAGCCACAATTATCCTGAGTATAAGCTGATGGAGATTTGTGCTGGACTGATGGGGACGGACAGTTTCGATGAAGAAACGTTTGAGAGAAATGTAAAGCAAATCACCTCACTTGCGGACGGCAGTATCGAGATGCAGCTTTACGGCGGCGAGGTCAGGCGGTGGCAGATGCCGCCCAAGCCTGTGAAGCCGAAAAAAGCAAAGTCAGAGAGCAAGCGGCAGCGTCACCTTTTCGATGGGAAAATCTTCTGCGGCAAATGCGGCAGACGGTACGGCAGAGCCATAAGCGATACGGCTGACGGCGGTCACCTCTACTGGTATTGCAGAACCAAGAGTACGCACGATATCACCTGCGACAGCGTGAACTATCCCGATGCGGAGATAAAGGCCATCTTCTGCAAGGTCATGGGAAAGAAAGCTTTTGATGAAGATTACTTCACGAAAATGATAGACCGCATGGTCGTGCAGAGTTCCGGCAGCATTGATTTTCACCTAAAGGATGGGACAATCAGAATATACGAGACGCTCAAGCTGCGGAGCAACCGCCATGAAACGACCTCGACCGATGAATTTAACGGAAAAATCCAATGCGCGTGTTGCGGGAACATGTACCACAGATATTGCGGATATGGAAAGTATGTGTACTGGCGCTGTTCCGGCAAGCACAAGGTCAGGACAGAGTGCAGCGGAAAAGACCAGGCGGATTTCAATATCCGAAAGATATCTGCCTACATGATGGGAATGGATGACTTTGACGGTGCCGCATTCACGGAGCAGATTGACCATATCACAGCATATGAGGACGGAAGTCTGGAATACAGATTTAAAGACGGGAGGGTAAAAAAGTGGCAAAAAACGTAATCACGATACCGGCCACCATCAGCAAGTTTACAGCCTCTCCCCTCGGCAGCAGGAAAAAGCGGAAGGTTGCCGCCTATGCCCGCGTTTCCACGGACAGGGACGAACAGCTGACGAGTTACGAGGCGCAGGTGGATTACTACACGAATTACATCAAGGGGCGCGAA
>CANRLX010000171.1 GCA_947631615.1 uncultured Acetatifactor sp. | reverse complement strand
CAACAAGGCCCACGCGGTGGCCTACGCCATCGTGGCCTACCGGACCGCGTGGATGAAATGCCACTGGCCCCGGGAGTATATGGCGGCCCTGCTGACCAGCGTGCTGGACTCCTCCGGCAAGGTGGCGGAGTATATCGCCGAGTGCCGGGCCATGAACATCGACCTGCTGCCCCCCGACGTGAACGAGTCGGACGCGGACTTCACCGTGGCCGGCGGCAACATCCGCTTCGGCCTGGCGGCCGTGAAGGGTGTGGGCCGGGGTTTCGTGCACCAGCTCATGGCCGAGCGGGAGGCCGCGGGGCCTTACGCCGCCTTTGACGAGTTCTGCCGCCGGCTCTACGGCAAGGAGCTGAACCGCCGGCCGGTGGAGAGCCTGATCCGGGCCGGGGCCTTCGACTCCCTGGGCTACAAGCGCCGGGCGCTTTTGCAGGTGCTGGACCGGGTCCTGGAGGGCGTCAACAGCGCCGGCCGCCGGAATCTGGCGGGGCAGTTCGACCTGTTCTCCATGAGCATGGAGGACGAGCCGGCGTCCACCCTGGAGCTGCCCGACGTGGAGGAGTTCTCCGCCGCGGAGAAGATGGCGATGGAGAAGCAGACCACGGGCCTTTACCTGACCGGCCATCCCATGGACAACTACCGGGACACGGTGAGAAAGCTGGGGGCGGCCTCCATCGGCGCCATCCTGGAGGACTTCTCCGGGGAGGACGGCCCCCGCCGCTTCCAGGACGGCCAGAACGTCATCCTGGCCGGCGTGGTGGAGACGGTCCGGACCCGGACCACCAAAAACAATTCCCTCATGAGCTATGTGACCCTGGAGGACGACACCGGCTCCATGGAGCTGATCGCCTTTCAGCGGGCCCTGGACCAGGGTGGGAGTTATCTTGTGGAGACCAACGCCGTGTGCTGCGCGGGCCGCATCTCTGTCCGGGACGAGAAGGACCCCCAGCTCATGCTGGACGCGGTCTACCCCCTGGCGGGCGAGACGGACGAGTCCATCGCCGCCATCAAAAACGCCGCCCGGGACGGCGGCTATGCCGGGCGGCGGACCGGGCCCGCCCAGGCCCAGGAGGGCACAAAGACCCTGTGGGTCCGTCTCCCCAGCCGCAGAGACCCGGCCTTCCGGCACATCGAGCTGGTGCTGACCATGTTCCCCGGCACGGAGCCCATGATCGTCTATTTCACCGACACGAAAAAGCGCGTGGGCGCCCGGTGCCTCATCCACCCGGCCCTGGTCCGGGAGCTGCAGGAGGTCCTGGGCCCGGAGAACGTGGTGATCCAATAATACTCTTTTCAAGCTTGTATTGATCGGAGATGTATACATGAACCACAAGCCGTCATTGACCAAAGAGCGTTTACTTGATGAAGCGAAGAGATTCTGTGAAGTGTTTTCTTTGGGGAACCAAACTGCCTTGATAGGTGTAACCGATGGAAAAGCCGTTGGCACATATGTCGAGCATCAATTCACAGAATATCTGTCCAGAAGATATACGTTGTCAGTAGGCAACAGCGCAAAAGGCATTGACCTTCCCGGCAAGGATATCATGACTGATATCAAAGTCACCTCTGTTACGCAGCCACAGTCCAGCTGTCCTTTTGTGGATGCCCGTCAGAAAATATATGGGTTAGGATACAATTTGCTCATTTTTGTTTATGAGAAATTTGATACCGAAGATAGCTGCACATTACATTTTACGAATTGTACTTACATCGACAAAACCCTGACAGCAGATTATACAACGACTAAGCGCTTACTTGAAATGCTTGACGATGATGCCAACAAAGAAGATATAATAGCATTTTTACATGACCGAAACGTTCCTGGCGATGAAATCACATATAGCAAGTTAGCAGATGAAATACTTACTGTCCGTCCCAAACAGGGCTACTTGACTATCAGCAATGCATTACAGTGGCGTCTTCAATATTCACGAGTTATCGCTTTAGACAACCGCGTTCCTGGGGTGAACAATTATGTATGGTAGGAGAGAATACGGCGATTACCAAACTCCAATCCGCTTCGCCCAAAGTGTCTGTAATTACTTGCTGACACACAAACATGTTTCGCCACAAATCATAATAGATCCGACTTGTGGAACTGGGAATTTTTTGCAGGCCAGTCTTTTGTTCGATGCAGATAAATACTATGGAATAGAAATAAACTCTGATTATTGTAATATTTGCTGTGATAAATTCCGAGATCCGCGTTTCTCAATAATCAATGAAGACTTCTTTTCCTTTGATTTACGCAGTCTCCTCCATAATACAGCCAATGCCTTGATTATTGGCAATCCCCCATGGATTACAAGCAGTTCATTGTCTGCTATCGAATCAGATAATATTCCCCAAAAGACGAACTTTAAAGGATTAAAAGGAATCGATGCACTAACAGGAGCAAGCAATTTTGATATATGCGAATATATTATTCTAAAGCTCATATACCTTGCTAAGGACTCAGGTGCTACAATTTCTATGCTGTGTAAAACATCTGTTGCCCGGAATGTTCTGAAGGAATTGAATCGCAGCAACATCGGATTTGAATACTTTGACATACTAGAGTTTAATGCAGCGGAAGTTTTTGGGATTCGTGCGCAGACCTGCGTCTTACTTATAAAGCTTTCACCACTGTGCACACAAACCACTTCGTGCAATGTGTACTCTTCCGACAATTGGGAAATTCCAAAGTATTCTCTGGCTGTTGACGGAGAACATTTTCAGAGAAGTCTTAGAAGTGATTATGATTTTGGCGGAAAATGCTGCTTTGAATGGCGCCAAGGTGTAAAACACGACTGTTCAAAAGTAATGGAATTGTCTCTGGTTGACGGTCTATTCCATAACAAAGAGGGTCATATTGTAGATATTGAGAGCACGGCGGTCTATCCCCTGGCCAAAAGCAGTACGTTCAAAAAACCAATTATCAATTCTTTTTCAAAATATGTATTGGTTACGCAAAAGGAAGTAGGACAGGATACTAGCTATCTTCAAGAGTTTTCTCCAAAGACATGGAAGTATTTGAACGATAATATAGACCTCTTTGAAAGGCGAAAAAGTTCAATTTATCGTCTTGCGCCGCCTTTCGCGATGTTCGGTGTCGGTGCATACTCATACTCTCAATTTAAGGTTGGCGTAAGCGGGTTCTACAAAACGCCTTTGTTTTCCCTTCTTTATTCTCCTGACGGAAAACCGGTCATGACGGACGACACGAGCTATTTCATTTGCTTTGATCATTATAATACCGCGTACGTTGCCATGTTATTGCTCAACTCAAAGCCTGTTCAAGAATTCTTGATGGATATTGCGTTCCTAGATGCAAAGCGTCCTTACACAAAGAAAGTACTTGAACGTCTCTGCTTTAAGAGGATAACCTCTGTGGTTACATTTGAAATGTTGTTGCAGACAGAGCATGCCCTAGACGTAGAGCCATATATTACCAAGCAGATGTATAGTGACTTCCAAAGTTTTCTTGATGTTCAAGACAACGAACAGACGGAATTAATGCAGATTTCTTAAATCATAACATTTTAGCGAGGACGAGATCATACAAGACACGACGGTAAAAAAGGAACGGGCCGCGCTGGCGGGGCTGGCGGCGGCCAGCATGGACGCCGCTGAGCGCAGCGACGACGTCAGCATGGACGAGCTGTGGCAGCTGGCCCAGACCGCCGGGGCGGAGCCGGTGTGCACCGT
>CANRLX010000170.1 GCA_947631615.1 uncultured Acetatifactor sp. | reverse complement strand
TGGCCAATTTTTGAAAGTTGTTTATTGCAGCAAGGATAAAAGCGGCCTGCTGTGGATAAAAGTACGGAAACTCAAGTAAAAAAGCTATTGACATCCCTTTTTGCCACATGGTATCATGTCTTTGGATATCAACAGATGTATTTACAAATCGATTTATCCGCAAATCTAATTAGGATCCGGCAGATCGCCAAGAATTTCAAAACGTTTCGTGAACCTGCAAAACTGTGAAACAAATGTAACGGTCCCCGACTTTTATTTGATGCTTTCCTGATTTTTATTAAATCATTGAAAAATTGTCTGTTTTCTGTTGCTTTTCCATGCTGCATTGTGTATAATAAAGGAGAAAGAAATTGTCGGAATACAAACTGCAATGGCATCCGGCTTTCCAGTCAGCCCTCCGCATCGAGCTTGCCAGGGAGGCGCCGTATCTGGAGATCCTGCCGGAATACTGCCTGAACCGAAAGCCCCTACAGATCGATGTCCTGATCCGAAAGAAGGATGGATATTCCTGCCAGGGGAAGCTGGCCCGCTTTTTCCGTGGCCATAACATCATAGAATACAAGAATCCAAACGACTATTTCAGCGTCAACGATTTCTATAAGATCATGTCGTATGCGGGAAATTATCAGGCGGAGTCTGGAGGAGTCCTATCGGTGCATCCGGAGGATATCACCCTGACTGTGATCTGCGGCAGATATCCCCGGGCGGTACTGCATCATCTGAGGGAGCGCTTTGCCGTACAGATAGAGAAAAAATATGAAGGAATCTATTACATAGAGAAAGGGCTTTTGTTTCCCTTACAGATCGTGTTAAACCACCGGCTGGATCCGGAGGAATACATCTGGCTGAGCAGACTGCGGCCGGATCTCAAGATCGAAGGGGACATCGACGTATTGTCCAGGGCGTATCGGGGAAAAGAAAAGGACCCCCTGTACGAGGCAGTGATGGAATTTATTGCGCGGGTGAACCAAGCGCGCTACGAGGAGGCGAGTGGAATGTGTAACGCATTGCGGGAACTGTTTGCAGAAGAAATCAAGGAAGCAAGGGAAGAAGGTATCTCCTGTGGGATGTCTGAAGGAATGGCCCAAGGCCTCTCCCAAGGCAGTATCGCGGGAGGGATCGGGAGTATCCGCAGTATGTACCGCCATCGTTTGACCGTGGAGAACATCGCGGAGCTGATCGATCAGAGCAAGGAGTATGTGGCCGGTATTGTTTCCCTGATCACAAGCTATCCCGCAGAGGACGATCTGGCGATCGCCCGAAGGCTCCTTGAAGAGAAGCAGTAAACTGCACTTCTAACGGAGGGCTTCCGCGCTCGTCATAGAAAAAAGTAAACATTTATAGATCACCCTAGAAAATTTTGCTCCCATATGTAGAATCCTAAAACACTACTATTGCCTAGACCCAAATGCAGTCCTGCTTCATCAGCCTTTCTATTTTTAAACTCTTATCAGATCTATTGGGATATCCACAGATGGCTCTGCAATTCGACTTATCCGCAAATCTAATTAGGATCTGGCAGATCGCCAAGAATTTCAAAACATTTCATGAAACTGCAAAACTATGAAACAATGTAACGATCCCCGATGTTTATTCGATGCTTTCCCAATTTTTATTAAATCATTGAAAAATTGTCTGTTTTCTGTTGCTTTTTCATGTCAGCATGTATATAATAAAGGAGAAATAAGTTGTCGGAATACAAACTGCAATGGCATCCGGCCTTCCAGTCGGCCCTCCGCATCGAGCTTGCCAGGGAGGCGCCGTATCTGGAGATCCTGCCGGAATACTGCCTGAACCGAAAGCCCCTACAGATCGATGTCCTGATCCGAAAGAAGGATGGATATTCCTGCCAGGGGAAGCTGGCCCGCTTTTTCCGTGGCCATAACATCATAGAATACAAGAATCCAAACGACTATTTCAGTGTCAACGATTTCTATAAGATCATGTCGTATGCGGGAAACTATCAGGCGGAAACTGGAGGAGTCCTGTCGGTGCGGCCGGAGGATATCACCCTGACTGTGATCTGCGGCAGATATCCCCGAGCAGTACTGCGTCATCTGAGGGAACGCTTTGCCGTACAGATAGAGAAAAAATATGAAGGGATCTATTACATAGAAAAGGGACTTTTGTTTCCCCTACAGATCGTGTTAAACCAAAAGCTGGATCCGGAAGAATACATTTGGCTGAGCAGACTGCGGCCGGATCTTAAGATCGAAGGGGACATCGACGTATTGTCCAGGGCGTATCGGGGAAAGGAAAAGGACCCCCTGTACGAGGCAGTGATGGAATTTATTGCGCGGGTAAACCAGGCGCGCTACGAGGAGGCGAGTGGAATGTGTAACGCATTGAGGGAACTGTTTGCAGAAGAAATCAAGGAAGCAAGGGAAGAGGGCATTTCCTGTGGGATGTCTGAAGGGATGGCCCAAGGGTTGTCTCAGGGATTGGCGCAAGGAATCTCCGAAGGGATGGCCCAGGGACTTTCCCAAGGCAGTATCGCAGGAGGGATTGGAAGCATCCGTAGTATGTACCGCCATCGTCTGACCGTGGAGAATATCGCGGAGCTGATCGACCAGAGCAAGGAGTATGTGGCCGGTATTGTTTCCCTGATCACAAGCTATCCCGCAGAGGACGATTTGGCGATCGCCCGAAGGCTCCTTGAAGAAAAACGGTAGATTTCTCTTCTAAATAAAGGGCTTCCGCGCTCGTCATAGAAAAAAGTAAACTTTTATGGACCACCCTGGAAAATTTCGCTCCCATATCTAGGATCCTAAAACACTACTATTGTCTAGATCAAACTGCTGTCCTGCTCCATCAAACTTTCTATTTCAAACTCTTATCATACCTATTGGGATATCCACAGATGTATTTACAAATCGATTTATCCGCAAATCTAATTAGGATCCGGCAGATCGCCAAGAATTTCAAGAAATTTCGTGAACCTGCAAAACTGTGAAACAAATGTAACAGTCCTCAACTTTTGTTCGATGCTTTCCCAATTTTTATTAAATCATTGAAAAACTGTCTGTTTCCTGTTGCTTTTTCATGCTAGATTGTATATAATAAAGGAGAAAGAACTTGTCGGAATACAAACTGCAATGGCATCCGGCCTTCCAGTCGGCCCTCCGGATCGAACTTGCCAGGGAGGCGCCGTATCTGGAGATCCTGCCGGAATACTGCCTGAACCAAAAGCCCCTACAGATCGATGTCCTGATCCGAAAGAAGGAAGGATATTCCTGCCAGGGGAAGCTGGCCCGCTTTTTTCGCGGCCACAACATTATAGAATACAAGAATCCAAACGACTATTTCAGTGTCAACGATTTCTATAAGATCATGTCGTATGCGGGAAACTATCAGGCGGAGACGGGAGGTGTCCTGTCGGTGCGGCCGGAGGATATCACCCTGACTGTGATCTGCGGCAGATATCCCCGAACGGTACTGCATCATCTGCGGGAACGTTTTGCCGTACAGATAGAGAAAAAATATGAGGGAATCTATTACATAGAAAAGGGGCTTTTGTTTCCCCTACAGATCGTGTTAAACCAAAAGCTGGATCCGGAGGAATACATCTGGCTGAGCAGACTGCGGCCGGATCTCAAGATTGAAGGGGACATCGACGTATTGTCCAGGGCGTATCGGGGAAAAGAAAAAGATCCCCTGTACGAGGCAGTGATGGAATTTATTGCGCGGGTAAACCAGGCGCGCTACGAGGAGGCGAGTGGAATGTGTAA
>CANRLX010000169.1 GCA_947631615.1 uncultured Acetatifactor sp. | reverse complement strand
GTATCGCTGCTGGCGGGATACGCGCTGCATCCCGGCGCGGGGCTCACCGGCTGGGAGCTGGCCGGCTGCGCGCTGGTGTTCGCCGCGGTGATCATGGTGCAGATCGCCCCCCACCGCTCTCCGCGCTAGGCCCTTGTGGCCGCAAAAAACAGGATCTGCCTTCGGCGCGCTCTCATAAGACAGTATAATATGCAAAACCGCCGGTCAACCCTGACCGGCGGTTTTCCAATCCTCATAGGCACCCAGAACAGTCCGGCGGAGCTTCTCCTCACGAGTCGCCCGCTCGATGGGCGAACATTTTCTATCCCAGTTCGGGCATTTTTTGAGCCGGAGGCATTGGGGATAGACGACGCAGCCCTTGCATACCTCTTCCGCCGGTTTGCGCTCCTTCCACTGCCGGAGCACTTCCTCGTCCACTTCGTCGGAGTAAATGCTCCCCCAAATGCCATCATCCCTGCTGGCGGCGCATAGACCTAAGCGGCCATCCGGCATGATGGCGGTAATCTTACCGCTGTCGCCTGCACAGGCATTGACTCTAAATCTATGCCTTAGCGGTTCTCTGAAGGCCACGCCTTTCCTTTCTATATAGGTTTGCATGGCTCGGAGTTTTTTTGCGTAGCGGCGGCATTCGTCCTCTGTATAGTGTTTTGGATCAGTCCCCAAATTTTCATGAAGCATCACACAATAAATGCCAAATCCTGGCTTTCTCGCGAAGCGCTCCGCCAGTTCGTCGCACAGGACATATAGGTCTTTCTCGTTGTCCCCGTCCATGTTCAGACGAACCAAGACAGAAACGCCCGCGTCCAGCAGCAGGCCGATATTTTTAAGCACCCGCTGAAAGGGACTGCCCTCCGGAGCTACATATGCCTTGCGCCGGTTATAGACTGCCTCCGTGCCGTCCAGCGTGATCTGCACCTTTTTTAGGTTCCAGTCGTCCCGGGCCCGCCGCACAAGCGCCTCATCGAAGAGATATCCATTACTTGTCATCTCGGATTGAAATATCGTGCCCCGGCGCCGCAGGTAATCGGTAATAATATCAATTGCCTGAGTGTTCACAAGCGGTTCGCCTCCGAACCACTGGAGACAGACCGGCCTGCCGCCGCAATGCGCCATAATGTACTTTGCCGTGTCCAAAGCGGTCTGCGCTGTCATAGTACTCTTTTTCCAACCACTTTCGAAGCAGTAAAAACATCTGGCATTGCAGGCAGTCGTAGTGAATATGCTGTATTCCGTTAAAGTCGTCTTTTCTTTTTTAAAACGCTCCGCGATCTGCCGTACCTGGTCGGCTATACCCATGTCGTCCGCCCGCTCGGGTACAAGAAACCGGCGGGAAATCAACTCAGCCAGAAGCGATGGAACGCGGCTGTGGAGATCATCCAGCATCGCCGCCTCTTCCTTTTCCAGCAGGAGCAGCTCTCCCGTCAGGGTATGATACAGCAGGACCCCCTCCGGCTGTTCGATCTGCACACAGTGTGCAGTCAGCCGGTACGGCGTCCCATCCGCCGTTTTTTGCTGGCCAAGTACTTTTTGTACCAGGTCGATAGGCGGTACGATCTGCCGCATAGCATTTCCTCCTTAAATGCCGCGCCGCCGGTCAACTCTGGCCGGCGGCTTTCCAATCCTCATAGGCTCCCAGAACGGCACGACGCAGCCTGTCCTGGCGGAGAAACCGCTCGATAGGAGAACAGTGCTCAAGCAAATCTGGACATTTTTTGATTCGGACGCATTGGGGATAGACAGGGCAGGCTTTGCAAGCATCTTCCGGCGGCTTGCGCTCCCTCCACTGTCGGAGCACTTCCTCATCCGCCTCTTTGGAGTAGACGTTCCCCCAGATGTCTCCGTTCTTACAGGACGCGCACCGACCCAACTTGCCCTCTGGTGTTACGGTAGTGGAACTGCCATTGTCGGCTAAACAAGCATTGACAGCAAATCCGCGCTTCAGTGGTTCCCAGGCCGCGATGCCCAGCCTTTCCGCATAGGCGCGCACGGCTCGGAGTTTTTCAGCATAGGTGAGACGTTCCCCCTCTGTGTAACTATGGGGATCGATTCCCTTATTTTCAGAAATTACCGCTGTTAAGATGCTAAAGCCAGACTTTCCTGAGAACCGCTTCGCAAGCTCATTTGTCAGCGTGTACAAGTCCTGCTCATTGTCCACATCCATATTTAGGCGGACCTTGACCCGAACGCCCACGTCCAATAGAATACCAATGTTCCGAAGCACCCGCCTGTACGGGCTGCCCTGATGGTTGATATAAGCTTTCCGTTGGTTATAAACTTCCTCCGTGCCGTCCAGAGTGATCTGCACATCCTGCAGATTCCAAGTATCCCAGGCACGTTGCACCAACGTCTCGTCAAAGAGATACCCATTGCTTGTCATTGTGGAATAAAATTCCACGCCCTGCCGCCGCAGATAATCCGTGATTACGTCGATAGCCTTAGTATTCACTAGGGGTTCACCGCCGAACCAATGGATACGGACCAGCCTGCCGCCGCAGTGCGCTGCAATAAATTCGGCTGTGGTCAAGGCCGTCGCTTCTGTCATAGAGCTCTTTTTCCACCCAGCCTCGTAGCAGTAAAAGCATCGGGCGTTGCAATCCGTAGTGGTGAAGATTGTGTATGTTGTCAGAGCGGTTTTACTTTTCCAAAACCCCTCCACAATCTGACGCGTCTGGTCTGCCAGGGCCATATCATCCGTCCCTTTAGGCACTAAAAACCGGCTGGGGACAAGCTCCGCCAACACAGGGGGAACAGAACCGGGGAACGCTCCCAGCAGCGCCGCCTCCTCGTGGGACAGCAGGAGCAACTCCCCGGTCAGGGTGTGATACAGCAAGTCCCCCTCCGGCCGCTCCACACGCATACAGTGGGTGCTCAGCCGATACGGGATCTCGCCGGCCGCTTTCTGCACACCAAGTATCTTTTGGACAAGGTGGAATGGCGGAATGACCTGCCGCATATTGTTCCCTCCTAGTTGTGAAGCCCCAGGTAATTCAACCATTAAAACGTAATGTGAAAGTACCTGAAATTTCAGCGCTCTTTGACAACGTCAGGTGTCCGGCAAACCCTCTGCGCATCCGCTGCTGGCAAAAATGATGTCCTCCTCCTCGATCTCGATGATCTCCATCACGGGGGTCTCGTACTTTTCCTTCATGGGTTTTCCCTCCTTTCGGTTAGAATGTCTTGACCTATAGCAGGCGGGAGAATGCTTCCGCCCGATCCCGCCGATTTGACCGGATATGGCCAGGCGCCACAGGGCCGTCCTCACCAGACAGCGTTTGGGAACAAAGGTAGAGGTTGGGAACCAAAAGACTATTGAATTTTTATCGAGCGTTTGCTATAATCAAAGCGTCATTTCTCGCGGTTTTTGAGCCTCTGGTCAGGTATTTTTGTCTGGGGACGAACCTCTACTTTTTTCCCCAGACACAGCTTTTGACGCCCATTTCAAGAACGTCTTGTGCGCCACGCCAAGGCGTTCCGCCGCTTTTCTTGCCGTAAAGGGTTATGATACCGGCCAGTTTAGAGGAAACCCGGGCCGCACTGAACCTATTTTTCCCTGTTTTGCAGATCACTCTTTGATGCCCTTGTTCGGAGCTTAGAGCTGCAAGGAGTGTTGCTCTGCCTGCGCTCCTCCCTTTTGATCAAAACAGACAGCGGATGGCGCTAAAACGCGCTATCCGCTGTCTGTTTTTCAATTCCAATTCCGTAAGGCAGTTGCCAGACGTTCATTTTTCGGGGCCATACTGTCTTACGGGCGCCGCCATTGGCAGGTCCTGTTTTTTGCTTTTCTGTCCTCAGGCGTACACGTTGCCGGAGGCCACGATGTTGTCGATCTGCACGTCGCTGTACGTGCCGTTATAGCGCCAGGAGACGGTCATGCTGCCGGAGGTGCCGGAGGG
>CANRLX010000168.1 GCA_947631615.1 uncultured Acetatifactor sp. | reverse complement strand
TTATGGTTTATCACGGCGGCGTCGATGTCCTGCCGGAGGATGACGGGAAAATGGAGGAAAAGGACAGGGCGCTGATTCGGGATTTTCTTCTGGATGAATCCTATCGGCTTTATCGTCCCGATATTTCAGATCCGGTAAAACGATATACGAACACGTATGTCGTGCGCTATCGGACCAGGGAGTTTCTTGACACCTATTTCCGCCTATTGGCACAATACCCCGGTGACTTTGTCAACGCCGTGCTTGCGCTTGACGCAGGATATCTTTATCCGGGCGATATAACCCACGCGCATATAAATGAGGAAGAGGGTGCGCGGAATAAAGGGTATGTCCAGACGCGCTGGGATGATGTTACCCTGAATGCCCAGGGCATTTTCAAGGACTCCAAATGGGAGAGGTTACATCAGATCTTGGAAAAGTGGGCTGAGGAAAATACGTATCTGAAGTGGCCGGTCCTCAAATATCTGTTTGTACCGGGGGCGTACTTATATTTTTATTTGCTGCTGTTCGGCTGGCTTATGTTGAGACGTTTGTTTCGGCTGTGTGCGCCGCTTGCCTTTGTTTTAGGATATTATCTGACGCTTTTTCTGGGGCCGACGGTGCAGCTGAGATACATTTATCCGCTGATGCTTGTATTGCCGTTTCTCTGGGCCTGGACGGAGATCAACGGCACTGTGGAGTTAGGGAGAGAGGATGCAGATGCAAAAATTATCTGACCGGACGGCAGGAATTTATTTGAGACCGATGACACATGACGATACGGACCTGATCGTGGAATGGCGCAACAGCGAGGAAGTACGCAAAAATTTTATCTATCAGGAACCCTTTACGAGGGAGGGACATGAGAATTGGATCGCAACCATGATCGAAACGGGGAATGCCGTGCAGATGATGATCTGTGGCCTGGAGGGAGACAGACCCGTGGGATCCGTGTATATCCGTGACATTGACAGACGTCATAAAAAAGCGGAATACGGCATTTTTATCGGGGAAGCCTCCGCACGGGGAAGAGGGCTGGGAACGGCCGCTGCAGAGCTTATGCTGGCATACTGCTTCCGGACGGAAAAGCTGCATCGGGTATATTTGAGGGCGCTGGCCTCCAATATCCCTGCGATCCGAAGTTACGAGAAGGCGGGTTTCGTCCGCGAGGGGTACCTGAAGGATGATGTCTGTATTGACGGGAAATACCACGATATTGTATGGATGGCAGCAGTCAATCCGGATCCGTTGGATTGAATTTTGCGGAGGGTAGGAAAAACATGAAAAAAGTGAGTTTTGTGATTCCCTGCTATCGCTCTGAAGGGACGCTTGCTTCGGTGGTAGAAGAAATTCAGAAAAAAATGGAGTCGATGCCTCATTATGCGTATGATATCTTCCTGGTGAACGACTGCTCGCCGGACGGCACGATGGATGTGATCCGGAAGCTCTGCCGGGAAAATGAAAACATCCGAGGTATCGATTTTGCCAGAAATTTTGGCCAGCATTCCGCGCTGATGGCAGGACTGCGTCATTCGGACGGAGATTATGTGGTGTGTCTTGACGATGACGGCCAGACGCCGGCGGATGAGGTGGACAAGCTGCTCGAAGGTCTGGAAGAGGGGTATGACGCTGTGTATGCAAGGTATGACCACAAGCAGCATTCGGGTTTCCGGAATTTTGGAAGCAGGGTCAATGAGCGGATGCTTCGGATGATGCTGGGAAAACCCAAGGAACTTTATATTTCCAGCTATTTTGCCGTAAAGCGTTTTGTGGTGGAGGATATGGTAAAATATGAAAATTCGTATCCTTATGTGATCGGCTTGGTGCTGCGCGCTACCAGGAATATTTCCAACGTAACGGTGTGCCACAGGGAACGCAGGGCGGGTGTATCGGGATATAATCTGGGGAAATTGCTGGGACTGTGGCTCAACGGTTTCACAGCGTTCTCCGTCAAACCCCTGCGCATTGCCACCGCCATCGGCGGTATCAGCGCAGGTGTGGGATTTCTGTACGGTATTTACACCGTTATAAAACGGTTTATAAATCCTGACGTGCCAATGGGCTTCAGCGCCCTGATGGCTGCGCTTGTGTTCTTTGGCGGCATGATCATGCTGATGCTGGGGCTGATCGGTGAATATATCGGACGTGTTTACATCAGCCTGAACAATTCACCGCAGTATGTGATCCGGGAAAAGATTAATTTTTGAGGGCAGAGGATATTGGAGATGGGGAGATTGTTTCAGTGGTGGAAGCGGGAAAAGAGATATGTGACATTGATAAAGGCGCTGCTTGCGGCGCTGCTTCCGATTGTTTGCTGTCTCACCTACTGTGCGGTACAGGGACGCTCTATCGGGCAGGTGTATCTGCCGGCTTCCGAGTGGAACGACGAGCTGTTTTACTATAAACAGGTGGAAGGAATTGTCAGCTATGGATATCCCCAGGGATATTTTGGGTTCAATGAAAGCCACGCCGCAAAGCTGTCATTTGCAGCATGGAGTCCGGTGCTGGTATTTCCCTGGGTCATATGGGGGCTTGTGTTCGGCTGGAATCTGATGTCGCCGATCCTGTGCAATATTGTTCTCATGACCCTTTCTCTTTTTTTGTTTGTCTGGCTGGTCAGACCGTCATGGAAGCAATGGGGTGTGATGGCGCTGTTGTTTAGCCTGTATACTCCTTTTGTGCGGTATATGCTGTCGGGAATGCCGGAGGTGATCTGCTTCAGCATGCTGATCTTGTTTTACGGGCTTGCCGTCAGCTATCTGAACGCAGAACAAAACTGGAAGCTTGCGCTGCTTCTTGTCATGGCGGGCGTAATGACTCTGATGCGCCCTTATATGCTTTTGTTTCTTCTGCTTCCGGTGTATTTCTGGATCAGAAAAAGCGGATGGAAGGGCGCGCTGGGGTCTGTATTGACGCTGGGGGTGACATTGGGGATCTATGCCTGGATCAAACAGTACCTTGGGGCGGCCTATTTTACCCCGCTTTTTTTTACGGATTGGGTGGAGGCGTTCGCGGAGAGGGGGCTGTTTGGCGGTATCCGTTTTACGTTGGGAAAGCTGTATTATATGGGCAGGGATTTTATGGGGTATACGCTGCAGGGGTTCCGCAGCGGTCTTGCCGCGGGAGCGTTTTTCTGCGGCTACCTGATCATGCTTTGCATTTTGTCATATCAGAGCGTACATGATTTTGTCCTGCTGAAAAGGTGGCGAAGAGCAGGAAAAAAGGACTCGGACGGAGAGTATGCGGGTACGCAGAAGAAACTGATCCTGGAAGCGCACATGACGTTTTGCTTTGTCGGTATGCTGTTTGCGCTGCTTCTGATGTACAAGCTGACAGAGGGAAGCAAGCATCTGCTCACATTTATGGCGGCGGGGATTTTTATTGTGGCGCTGATGGAGACAAAATTTTACAAGAAGGCAGTGATCTTGGGAGCAGCCTTTGTCTATCTATATTCGTACAGGGCGGTGGACCCTTATGATTATCAGGTGCCTTTTGCAGTTCCGGAGCGCAAAGCGCAGATAGAGAAATGGATGGATCTTTTTGATAGCGAGGTTGTGCTGACGCAGGAGGCGCCCAGCTTCGACAATGTTGTGATATGGGTGTTTCGCGATACCGTCTCAGGAGGGCCAGTGAACACCTCCTGGCAGCTGCTGTACGGACTGCCAAAGGGGACTGGGATCAGCTGCTGTATGCCGGAATATGTTTTGAATAACATGGGGGGGCTTCAAAGCAGATATCTCTGTGTCGCGCCCGGAGGGGCTGTTGAGGCAGCCTGCATTGATGCGGGGTATGTAAAGCTTGGGGAAGACAAAGATCTGGTATTGTTCCGGACGCGGGAATAAGTGCGGCCTTATTCCCTAGGGCATGGGTACTGCAGCTGTAAGGATATGTCCTTTGACGAAAACATTGCAAAGCTTGTCCTGTTGGGGTATACTGGAAAATGTGAAAATGTGAGGCGGCATGAA
>CANRLX010000167.1 GCA_947631615.1 uncultured Acetatifactor sp. | reverse complement strand
AGTTCAGATTCGGAATATTCGACACTATTCGTTTCAATGATCACGGCTTTGCTGGGGTGGTATCGGTCCAGAGCAGCCTCCAGATTACAACAGCAATCTAAAAACCGATGCGCGGATATACCGATCCCATATGTGATCTTATCCGGCAGGATGCTGTTCATCCTGCCGACCATAGAATCAGCTTGGGGCACTTGATACCCCTCAACATGCGACGAACCCATAACAAGATGATCAATGCGCATGCCGTTTTCTAAATCAAACGAATTCAAGAATCCTTCATTATTTGTCCTGCCCCATCCATACCCTTCGGTACAGCAGGAATAAAACGAATGCGCCTCCCAAATGTAGCTGGTCGTTCCATAGGGATTTGGGTGGTCGACCGGAACGTTGGAATACCAGCAGCAAAAGCCTGTCAACACAGCTACCGCCATCAGCCCGGCAGCCAACACTTTCATCAGCCACTTAAATACTTTCATAACTATCTTTATTACTGCCTTTCAAATATATCAGCATACTTATTCCGCATCTCGTTTGAAAACTCCGCCGCACCGGTTGCATTCAAATGGGCAGAATCTCCAAACTGGTCATCCTTATACGGATACAGTTCCGCGTGAAAGACTGCATCCGGATAGCTGGCCTGCAGTTCTGATATATACGCATCATATTGAGCGATCACTGACTTATCCATCGTCTGGTATGTGCTTGCTGTGACCGGAGCACTCTGGAATACAAATTGGATGCCATAGTCTGCACATAATCCGATTATTTTTCTAAAATAGAGATCGATCAAAGGATCTACCAAAAATTTTTTGTATTCGGCGATCTCATTGACACGCACCTCATCATTTTGTTCCCTTCCATAAAATATCTGTCCCCTGTTTGTGGAAACTTCATTATAACGTTCTAAATTCTCCTTATAATTGCTCGAAAACAGCCCATCAAACGATGCGCTGCTATAATAGACCGGAGAATAGGTCATATACAGCGCTATATCTAACCAACTGCCGAGGTTGAAATCCATGACCTCATTATCTATCCTTTTGTTCGTAAGGTACAGGTCAAACATATCCGGTAAGCTGATCCTGTGCAAATAAACGCTTTGTGACCAAAAGCAGTGTGCCGACATAAAAAATATCGGAGACTGTGAATAAATTATATATTGCGGCGCCGGATTATTATTCAAAAACTCAGATATATAGTAGAATTCTTCTATTGGCGATACCCCCCCCCAGTGCATAATTATACGAATCGTCAGATAAAAGAGCCGGCACCCAACTCGTTTTCGCCGTCGAGTCACCACATATCAACACGCGATAATACCTATCGCTATGTTGCGCCACCTCTCTGTTCTGCCGATAGCACGCGTACTCACCTTCAAAACAGCTCATAGGGTCATTGATCACCATGACCCTCGTCATGACAGCAATCAACATAAACGGCGCCGCGATCAACAGTATTCTTCTGAACAGGCAAGAAGCGTCTTTCTTTGTTTTATCGCTTTGTCCCTTATTGGCAAACAACTTCGTTTTCACCTCTCCAAGTATCATCTGTCGAAAATATATGCATACCGTTCGCGCATCTCAGCAGAAAAAGACGCAACTCCATCCGGGCTCAAGTGGGTCGGGTCACTAAATAACTCGTCGCTATAGATAATCAGTTCTCCATCGAAATTGGCATTCTGATATTCCATACGTATATCATCCAAGTAATCATACCATTGTTCGACGACATCAGGAGACACTATCGAATATGTACTTGCATTGATCGGAGAAAGTTGATATACGAACCTGATCCCATTATCTTCGCACAATTCAATCGTTTTTCTAAAGTAATAGTCTATCAATGGATCAGGTGTAAAAGCGCTACACGCAAGACTATCATCGATCCTCTTTTCAACATTCTTATCCTTATTGTAACAGTATTGCCCCTTGTTATTAATTACTTCATTATACATATCAATATTAAACTTTGACCTGTCGTGCAGAGTTCCCTCAACAAGCGCAGTTCCATAGAGAACAGGAGAATAGGTATAATACCCGATTATGTCCAGCAGGCCCTTATCCCCCCATAAACTACTCTCTCTAAAGCTGCGCTTTGTCACCAGCACATCGAGAAGATCCTCTATATCAAGGGTATGAAAGTATACACTCTCCTGCCAAAAACTCCCAGCCTCCATATAATGACTTATTGACATGCTATAAATAATATATTCAGGTATCTCATTGTTCTGAAGATAGTCTCTAATATAGTAATATTCTTCAACGGGAGACACCCCCCCCAGCGAAAAATTATATGTATCTTCCGATAATGAAGCCGGCAACCAGTCTGTTTTTGCTGTTGAATCGCCGCAGATCAATACACGATAATTTGAATCCTTTGATCCGGACACGAGCTTGTTTTGCAAATAACAGGAATACCCCTCTTTATAATACTTCATTGGATCGTGGGATATCAGCAACGCCGATACGACCGATATAATGACAAGTGGGATCATCAATATACCCATCCGCCTGAGCAAATGGATGCTGCCCTTTTTCATACTACTCCCTCACCGGATCTACAGCTACTTTCTATGTTGATCAGCGTAGATCAAAAGTCTGCTATTTGCCCTTTCAAAAAAACCTGCCGCAAGCTGCGAGATCAGATACACGATCACGATACCGGCTGGAATCACGAGCCTGCTGTCATAGCGTACCTTAACAAAGCTGTTAAGCAGTCTCCACACCCCTGCATGTATCAAATAAACATAAAACGTCTTAGAGGCCATGCGGGATAAATCCCGCTTTATGCTGAGCATAGAAAACCCAGTAAAGATCATCAACGAAGCGGTCACGATCCAGGGGCACAATGGATCGAGCAGAGGATACTTTATTGAAGCATCATCCAGTCCTACCAAGCCCAGCCTGTACTGGAAGAACGCAACTATACAGAGAGCAATACCCCCCCGCATATAAAAATTGGGCCTTTTAGCCCGCTACTCCGGCTCTGCGTTTTTCTTCGGATCACATACCCGGCCATGAAATATCCCAAGAACCTGATTTGAAACCCAGGGTCCCACCTAACCGGCTCCAACGTTCTGCTCAGCTCATATGCGACCGACGAGACAAGCAGCAGTATGTATGCCGCTTTTGCGAAATTGGCTTCTCCTATCTCCCGTTTCAGGCGAATAATGATCGGAGCCGAAATATATAGGCCGGCGCACATATACATATACCAAAGATGGTAGTACGGCTCGCCATATATCAAATCTCGTATCGGCAAAAGAAGTCTGCTGGTCTCCCGCCCTTTGACGGCCACTGCCGCACATGCGACGCATTCTGAAAACAGAAAATAAAGTGCCGTAAAGAGCAGCGTTGGTATCCCAAGGGTACGAAATGATTTCTTGTAGAAATATTTAAAGTCGGCATTTCTATCGTTAGACAAGATAAACGCGCCGGACAGCATGACAAAGCATGGAACACTGAAGCGAGAAATTGAATTCCAAAAGCAGGTGAACGCAAAGTGCTCATTATAACAAGCGCCACCAATGTTTGGGCTTGTATACGCATTGACATAGAAACTGCTTACATGCAGTATGACAACAGCGATAGCACAGACCACTCTAAGCAGGTCGTATTGCTTTTCCCTCGATACAGATGCCATATATTTCTCTCCTTATCTGCTGATTTCACCTCTGTACTACTTCAAAGCGCACTAATGAAACGCTTTCAGAAAACGAAGGATCTGCTCTCTCTTGATGTAAACTGCAGCAAAAGCAGCCAGCAGGAGTATGTATCTTATATAAGGATATGGATACAAAAGTGTGATCATAATTGTTAATGCGATAAACAACAGGCTGATAACTACTATTGACCTTATGTCATATATCTTATCCTCTACGCCGCACTGCTTACATACCTTCTTCATAAAGTAATAATGGCCAAAGCAAAACAGAATATAAGATATCACTGTCGTATAACCACATACGACATAACCAAAACTGCCTATCAGTAACGCATTCAGCACCACGTTGGCTATCGCGCACGTGATCGATACATAAGCTAAATACTTTGTTATTTCATAATAGTTTTCGATCCA
>CANRLX010000166.1 GCA_947631615.1 uncultured Acetatifactor sp. | reverse complement strand
GCAGGCCGTGACAAGGCCGTTGTCCACTGCCTCAAAGGTACCGATATTATGGACCCTCGTATAGCCCACATCATCTGCGCGAATGATCATTTTCATAAGTTCTGCCTCCTGCCATTTTTTCCATATACTGTTTCAACCCAGTCCTTTACCCAATTGCCGGGCTTTATAACGCGACACTTACAGAATAAACTTCACTCGTAAAGGAAACATGCCACGGTCTGACCGTTCCCCATGTCTTTCAGCTTTGGAACATCGGTTTTGCATCGCTCCATGGCATATTGGCATCGCTCACAAAATGGGCAGCCCTTGGGCCTGTCCATGACGCTCGGTATCTCTCCCAAAAGTTTGATACGCTCACGTCCGGCGTCCACCTTGGGATCTGAAATGGGGACCGCGGAGAGCAAGGCCTTCGTATACGGATGCATGGGGTTGTTGTAAAGCAGCTCCGCCGGAGATTCCTCCACGATAGAACCCAGATACATGACTACGATACGGTCGCTGATGTGCTTTACCACTGAGAGATCGTGGGCAATAAATATATACGTGATGTGCAGCTTCGCCTGGAGCTCCTCCAGAAGATTTATGATCTGGGCCTGTATAGACACATCCAGCGCTGAGACAGGTTCATCGCAAATGATAACATCCGGATTTGAAGCCAGCGCCCTCGCGATGCCCAACCGCTGCCGCTGCCCGCCGGAAAATTCCCGCGGCAAGCGGCTCTTGTAGTCCGGATCAAGCCCCACTATGCGAAACAGCTCATCCACGCGTTCGTTGTACTCCGCTTTTGTCTTAGTCAGCTTATTGACCTTCAGCGGCTCCCCTACGATTGAACCTGCACTCTGGCGGGGGTCCAAAGACGAGAACGGGTCTTGGAAGATCATGGTGATTTTTGAGTGGAACGGTTTAAGCTGCCGCTCTTTGAGCGACGCCATATCCGTGCCGTTATAGATGATCTTGCCGGCGGTGGGCTTCAACGCCCTCATTATGCACTTGGCGAGGGTAGATTTGCCGCAGCCAGACTCCCCCACCACGCCCAAGGTCTCGCCCACGCGAACAGCAAAGGACACGCCGTCAACAGCATGAACATCTCCCACATGGACCTTCATGATTCCCCGGTAGAATGGGAAATACATTTTTAGGTCCTTGACCTCCAGGCAGACCTTGTCGGTCAGCTCCTTTACCGGGGCTGCGGCATAGCGACTTTCCAGCTGTTTTTCTTTTTTGTCCAGTTCTTCGACCGACAGCCAGCAGCGGGAATAGTGCCCATCGGAAACGGCCTTCAGCTCACACATACCCTCCTTGCACCGGTTTTCCCGGTATGGGCATCGGTCATAAAACTTGCAGTAAGGGGGCATATTGGAGGGGTTTGGCGGCAGCCCCTCGATTGGGATAAGTTTTCTTGACTTGTCGTCATCCAAGCGAGGGACAGCGTTGAGAAGTCCCCGGGTATAGGGGTGAGACGGATGCTCAAACAGCTCGAATTTCTCGCCGGACTCCACGATATTGCCGCTGTACATGACGTAGATTCTATCCGCATATCGGGCGATCAGGCCAAGATTGTGGGTGACAATGACGACGGTCACATTCTCAGCCTTTGCAAGTTCACGGATAAGCTCAAGAATCTGCGCCTGTGTTGTGACATCAAGGGCCGTAGTAGCCTCGTCCGCGATGAGCACATCCGGTTTTGCGGCCAGGACCATGGCGATCATGATTCTCTGGCGCATCCCCCCTGAGAACTGCATTGGATACTGCTGGAATCGCTCCTCAGCGTTGGCGATTCCGACCTTTTTCATCATCTCAATGGCCTTCGCCTTGGCCTCGCGCTCACTGAGTCCAAGGTGGGTGATGATGTTCTCTTGAATCTGATAGCCCACTGTCAAGATGGGGTTCAGCGATGTCATTGGCTCCTGAAATATCATGCCAATGCGGCCGCCGCGGACGCTGCGGGCTTCATCACTGTACATACCGTAATCGAGGATATTGCCCTTGATGCCATCAATGTTCACCTCTCCAGTCACCTTCCCCGGGGGCAAAATGAGCTGGAGGATACTCATAGCAGTTACGGATTTGCCGCTTCCTGACTCGCCGACCAATCCCACGATCTCACCCTCATCAAGATAGAGCGAGACGCCATCCACAGCGGTGAGCCGCCGCTTCTTCCCATCGTACGGAAAGGTCGTTACCAATTCTTTTGCTTCTACAAGCCGTTTCATCTTTACCTCTCCTCTCAGGATTCGCCGCGCAGCGTCGGGTCTAATGCGTCACGAATACCATCGCCCAGCAGATTTAGGCTTATGATAAGCAGCGCCAAGCATATACAAGGAATAAGCGCATATAGAGGGTTGAGCGTCATGAAGGACCGCGCCTCATTGATGATCGAACCCCAGGATGCGGTCGGCACCTTGATTCCCACACCAAGGAAGCTAAGTCCGGACTCCATAAGGATCGTGCCTCCCACGCTTTGGGTGGCGCTGACGATGATGGGTGAAATACTGTTAGGGAGCACGTGCTTATACATGACGCCAAACATGGATTCTCCGGAAAGGCGCGCCGCCAGCACATAATCGTTATTCATTATGGTGAGCGACGAGGCGCGCATCATGCGCAAAGTTCCCCAAATGCCGCCAAGAGACAGAATCATTACCATGGATGTCATACTGCCGCCCATGATGGCGATAAGCGTCAGATTTAGCGCAAGCTGAGGGATAGCGCGCATCACTTCACAAAGGCGCATGAGGACCATGTCCACTACGCCTCCACAGTAGGCCGCCAGCATCCCCAAAAAAGTTCCGATAGCGGTACCGATCAGCACTGAAAGGACTCCTGTCAGCAATGATACCCGCGCTCCGTAGACGATGCGGGAGAACAAGTCGCGTCCATACATGTCGGTGCCTAACCAATGCGAGGCGCTTGGTTTGAGCATAACGGCGCCATTTTCAATAAAGTATGGGTCATGGGTCGCAATAAGGGGGGCAAGAACTGCAACCAACACAAAAAACATAGTGCCAATAACGCCAATGATGGCGATTTTACGTGAGAACATTACGCGGAAAAAACGTTTGAAGCTACGTATCGACTGATCTCTCTTTTTCCGCTTCAACGCCGCGGTCTGCCCAGGAGCTGCTACGTTCGTACTCATGAAATTCCCTCCCTTACCTCAAGCTGATACGCGGATCGACCGCCACATACAGGAAATCAGTAAATAGGTACGCGATCGACGTCACTAAAGCTGTGAGCATAACGGTGGCCTGTATGACGGGGACATCCATGTAGTTGACGGAGTTGACCATCAGGCTTCCCATTCCGGGGATGCCAAATACGTTTTCCACAAACGCAGAGCCGGCAATAAGTCCAGCCAGACGCCCGCCGATGAGGGTAATGACCGGTACAAGGCCGTTGCGCATAACATGCTTATAAATTATAAAGCCCTCTTTTAGGCCCTTGGAACGGGCCGTACGGACGTAATCCTGCCTGATGGCCTCCAGCATACTGGAACGGGTCTGCCGGCACGTACCGGCGACACCTCCCAGGCACAGGCACACCATTGGCAAAAAGCTCTGCTTCACGGACGCGCCAAAATCCACCCACGGGAATGTGAAGCCGCTGGGAGGAAACAGCTTTTCTTTTATAACGAAAAAATACATCAATGCGACGCCAAGGACAAATGAGGGAACGCTGGCCAGGATGTTGGCCAGGAGCGTAATGATGGTATCCTGCCACTTGCCGCGTTTAACAGCTGTTATAATACCCAAAAGGATGCCGATAGGCATGGAGATACACATGGAAATAATGGAGAGATACATAGATATGCCGATCTTATTGCCGATTACCTCTGTGACCTTCATGTGGTACTTGTATGAGATTCCGAAATCTCCCGTTATGGCCTTCTTTGCCCACATAAAGTATCTCACTATGATTGGCTTATCAAGGCCAAGGGCTTTATAGGCTGCATCGTACGTTTCCTGCTCAATTTCCGTGCCATAGAGCGCATACACCGGATCACGAGGCATAATGGCAATCATTATGAACGCAAGGAAAGAGACAAGAACAATGATGAAAGCCGTCTGTGCTATTCGCTTTAGCAGATACTTTGT
>CANRLX010000165.1 GCA_947631615.1 uncultured Acetatifactor sp. | reverse complement strand
TCAGCGCCAACTGCGACCGTTGCAAGTCCGGTGCTCTTTGCCCAGTTGTCCATAATGTTTTCAAATTTTTGCATATCGCAAAATTCATCGATTCTCATAGCTTTCCCCCTTTCTGCATATTTCAGCGTATTGTAAAAAAATCTACTTTTATCATATCATTTCTACTGGAAAAATGTAAAGATATAAACTTCAGAAATTTTTGAAAATTTGCCAAATTGCACGAAGATTACAGAATTTATGGATCGGACCCCTTCCCCCAGACCGCACTTGGCGGATCATGCTGGGGTCAAACAAAAGTGGTTTTTGAGAAAAGTGATTTATAAAAGATAATTAGAGGAATCATTCCGATTGGCCTGACTTAAAGCTTTGCTCTCATCACTATAAAATCAGGGTTCCAGTTTGCGCGTTGGATCTCCTTAAAGCCGCACCGCCTGTAGATCTTTTTGGCAGGGATATTGCTTTGATTGACCTGGATCTCGACCGAGTCCCTGAGCCCCTCTGCGCGGAATTTATTCATTATCGCCTCTACTGCTTCCTGCCCCAAGCCCTTTCGCTGAAAATCGTCGGCGATAAAAAGGCCGGTGAAGGAATAGGGATAGCCGTCCTCGGGGCGGTCGCGGATTATCACAAGCCCGACCGGAGTGTCGCCGCTGTAAATTCCGAAGGCGGTGCTGTCGCTGCGATAGATATATGCCTCTGCCAAGACATATTCCGGCGCACCGACATATTGAACGCTTTCTCTTTGCAGGTTGACGATGTCATTAAAATTATACATATCAACCTCTTTTAAAACAACCATAAATGCCACCTTCCTGAAATATACTGTTACTGTCATTTTACTATATATGCTGTATCATATGGCGGACGGTCCAGTTACGCATTATGGTGCGTTTACTGTCATCACGGTATCATTGCTCCCATCATTTGCGGCCACCCCGCTTTCTCATATCTTTTCGGATTTCCTCAAAATGATCATCCGAAATGCAGCTGGTCTCTCGAAACTCCGCTACTGCCTCCGCCATCATCATATAATTCAACCTAGTTCCTTCACCATCCGGCACATAATCAACTGCCCTGTCAGCACTGATCCCAAATCTTCTGGCTGTTTCAACTGCATCAATATTTGCCCCAAGAAAAATAAATTCCCAACCGTATTTCTTCTTTTCCTTTTCTATCATCTTCCTTACTTTGTCTGACGAATACTCACGGCTTGCATTTTCTTCTCCGTCAGTGATGATGACAAACATAACCTTGTCGGCCCTGTACTCATCTGCCGAATTTTTCTGCACATTTACAATTTTCTTGATGGTTCTTCCGATGGCATCCAAAAGAGCCGTCGAACCTCCGACATAATACTCCCTCTCCGTTATTTTACCGACCGCCTTTATGTCAATACGGTCATGCAAGAGCTCATAACCGTTGTTAAATAGCACAGTAGTAATCCTGCATTCCCCATCAACATTCTTCTGTTTCTCCAACAAAGAATTAAAGCCGCCGATTGTGTCCTTTTCCAATCCGCCCATAGATCCGCTCTTGTCAAGGATAAATACCAGTTCCGTAAGACTTTTCTTCATAGTAAAATTCCTCCTGTTCCTTTGATGAATTAATCATACTAAGAACAGGCACTTTTCTGGTCGCTTTCAAAGCGACATGAAATCCTGCATCAGGAACCAAGCAGGGGCTGGTCATACTTAAATAAAACCTCGTTAATTTCAAAAATATCATATTTCCGGTTAATGATGAAATACTCAATAATTACATCAAACTTGACTGCATGGGATAACGCATAACCGGCACGCTCCAATAAATCATCCGTCTCCTCCAAAGACAATTCCAAAGAGATGGCAAGCGCAAGGATTGTCTGCTTTTTGGGAGTATATCCCTTAATGGACCGGATTTTGGAAAATAGCTTACGGTCAATGTTTGCCTTTTTATAAACTTCTACATCGGTCTTTCCCTTCTGGTCTATGAGACGCAGAAGCGCATCTGCAAACGGCTCATCAAGCCCGTCCATAATATCATCTATATTGCTCTCAGCCGGAGCAGCCAATAAGGAAATATCATCAACCTCTCCGAAACCATCAATTCTGCCGGAATCTTCTGCCATATCAAAAGCCGCCTCTGCAAGAGGCATATTCAATTGTCGGCTTCTTTTGATATGATGAGTATCAACATAATACTCATCTATGTAGCTTTCCACTTCCCCTAACAGCTGTTCACTCACCACGAACGAGGACTTGTCAAATACCGCCAAATACACGTCCATGTCATGCTCACTCAAATAGTCCGTAATGGCAGATGTAGCAACAGCAAGGGCTTCCGCCTTGGGATAGCCGTATATTCCGCTGGAGATCAGTGGAAAAGCAATACTATTACATTTATTCTCAGAAGCAATTTTTAATGCGCTCATATAAGCGGACCTCAAATACTTCTCACTCTGCTCCTTGCTCCAATGATGATAAATAGGACCGGCCGCATGGATCACATATTTTGCAGGTAAAGAAAAACCAGGTGTAATGGCTGCTTCACCAGTCTTTATTGGAGCAACTTTATTACAGGCATCCTGAAGTTTCTCGGCTCCCGCCGCATGAAATATCGCGCCGCATACACCACCACCCATTTGGAGATCGGTATTTGCAGCATTCACCACAGCATCTACTTTCATTTTTGTAATATCTTGTCGAATGATTGTAAATGGCATATTTTCCTCCCCTATGTTTCCAAAAAATCCGCCTATTTACTTTCCACACATCTTGGCACATAATTCTCTAAACTAAGCAACTGACTTATGTTCTCAGGTAACACAAGCTTGTTCAAATTCAGCCCTTTTGCAACATGCTTGAACATCCTCGTCCCTGCTCAGCCCAAGACAGAAATTAACTCCGCCGACCACCTTATTTGCAAAAGAGAGGGCAATAACACCACTGTGCTACATACCCTCTCTTTGTGGCTAATTTTAGTGTTGTCTGACAACGGTCAACCACATGATTGACACAGCGATTGCTAAATCATTTGCACAATGAGAGTTTCGCGGCCGCCTGATCAATAGGTCACCGTTAAAGCCGGACGTACTCCTTGATGAACATTAACAAAAATTCCGCCGTCGTCAACGGTGCCATCTCTTGATACAATTGCCGCATAAATCTCACGATCGCCAGGTGAACGCAGCCACCATCTGTCACAGCCGTCCGCATAACGAACTGCTTCCAGCCAGTTCAGAGTGGGTGCATAATAGCCAGCATAGGGCTCCGGCGCATTCGAAAATATCTCCACCTCCGCATCAATATCCAAAGGACCGCATTCCTGCTGAATCGCATATGCAGTAGGCTTCGCCACGATACGGTGATCCTGATCATAGCAATATTGGGTATATGCCGAAACGCCAGCGGGCATGAGATTGTCGTACTTGCTTTCAATCTCCCTCCCCTCCTCCACGGAGATGTGAAAGTACTTCTCCAGATCACTAAAAGAGAAAAGCCATATTTTGTCTGACGTGTCATTTCCACCCGGTGTGCCATATCTCGGGCTATCCTCGTTTACCAGCTTTGTCACGGCGATGTGTTCCTGCTCGGCTTCTGTGAAGGCAGCGTTCAGAAAATCATCATTCAGCCACGCCCGCAGCGCACAGTCCTCCCAGGTCATGGCCGTCTCCTCCGAATGATATCTTTGGTTATCAAGCAGATAAACACTTAACAGGGTCGCCTGGCCGTCCTCCATATCCAGTATGAACCATTCGATGGGTTCCGCGCCGTTTTCCGCGTCGCCGTCCTGCTCATAAGTCCCGAACATCACAATATCGCCCGCCTTGGCATTGGCGATCTCGTCAAAAGTCCACCTTGGAAGGGCGTCAAATTCTGATTCCTCCGTCTCTCCGGTATCAGATGACGGTTCTGATGAAGCGGACAGTTCTGCCGTTGAAGCGGACGGTTCTGCCGTTGAAGAGGATGGTTCTGCCGCTGAAGAGGACGACTCTTCCTCCACACCCGGTTCTACTTCCGCACTCGGCTCCCCTCCGGAAGGTTCCGAAGAGCCCTGCAACCCATCTGCCATCACCGGATTTTGGCTGTTTTCAAGGTCTGAAGTTTCCCCGTCTGCAGCCCAGGAGCTGTAAGCGG
>CANRLX010000164.1 GCA_947631615.1 uncultured Acetatifactor sp. | reverse complement strand
GGAAACCGAAACGGCCGTGCCGCTACCCAGGGTGTCCGAACCTTACGGACGGCGTTTATTGTGAGGAACACGCACGGACGATGGAACAGCACTATGAGAAGTTCCAGCGTGGCTATTCACCCGGTAAACGGTACGGCAGAGCCTGGACACGCATCCGTCATCGTTACGCAAGCAAGCATCCACTCTGTGAGATGTGTATGAAGAACGGTCGGTATGTTGCGGTGGAAGAAGTCCATCACATCATGCCTCTTGCCGAGGGTGGAACGCATGATGAATCAAATCTTATGAGCTTGTGTCGCTCCTGTCACGAAAAAATACACAGGGAGCGCGGCGACAGATAAATTCGGAGGTGAGCAATGCTTTGATAGAACTGAAGGAAATACCCGGATTTTCAAAGCAGTACGCAACGAGACAAGGAGAAATCTTCTCTGCGCGTTCGGGAACATTACAAAGAAAATCCATGCGCTTACACAACGGATACTATCGAGTCAACCTTCAAGATGATAGTTTTCCCGTAAAGACGTGTGTCGTCCCGGTTCATAAAATCATACTTGAAACCTTTGTTGGAGAACGACCAGATGGTTATGTCTGCAGGCATCTAAACGGGAACCCTTTAGACAACAGGCTTTGTAACATCTGTTGGGGAATGCCAAAAGAAAACGCACTGGATGCTATAAGACATGGGACGGCAGTTTGTCTCCTGCACGGAGAAAACCACAACGCATCAAAGCTGTCGCTCAACGATGTTAAAAGGATAATTGAAATGCACGCCCAAGGACATCAGCAAAAAGAAATCGCTGGTGTCTTTTCTATTAGTCAGCACCATGTAAGCGACATCATCAATGGGAAAACATGGGTAGCTGACCTGCAGGAGGTAAGGGGGTAAAAATCTCTACGAGGGGCTTCTGCGGAAAACGGCGCGGGGTCACGTGCGCGAAAAAAGCGAAATCAAACGGGGTATAACCCCCGGCACGGAAAGAAGGTGGTTTTCATGGCGAAGGACGGCACCGCCAGGGGCGGAGCGAGAGCCGGAAGCGGACGCAAGTCCAAGGCTCTGACGGAGAAAATCGAGAACGGCAACCCCGGCGGCAGAAAGCTGACGGTCATGGAACTGCCTGTTGACGCCGACCTTTCCGGCGAGGATATGCCGGAGGTCAAAAGCTACATGACGGAGCGGCAGAAAAACGGCGAGGCAATAGCCGCCGCCGAGATATTTGAAGAGACCTGGCTCTGGCTCAAAGAGCGCGGATGCGAAAAGCTGGTCAGCACCCAGCTTGTCCGCAATTACGCCATGAGCGTTTCCCGCTGGATACAGTGTGAGCACGCCATCTCCGAGTACGGTTTCCTGGCGAAACATCCGACCACGGGACAGGCCATCGCCTCCCCGTATGTGTCGATGAGCCAGAATTACATGAAACAGGTCAACAATCTGTGGTACCAGATTTTCCAGATCGTGAAAGAAAACTGCTCCGCGGAATTCACGGGAGCGACGCCGCAGGACGATGTGATGGAGCGTCTGCTCCGTTCAAGAAGAGGAGGATGAAAATGTTCGAGAAAGTAAATCCCGGTCATCCGGACAAGCAGGCGGATCGCATCGCGGGCGCTCTGGTGGATATCGCTTACAGCATGGAAAAGAATCCGAAAATCGCTGTGGAGGTTCTGCTCGGTCACGGCGTGTGTCATATCATCGCGGAAACTTCCGTGCATATTTCTGATGAAGAAGTCACCGCCATCGTTCACCGCATCGCGGAAAATGTAAAAGTGGATTATGTAGAAGTGCCGCAGGACGGACGCCTTTCCGAAAACCAGAAAAACGGGGTCCGCTGCGGAGATAACGGCATCTTTAAGGGGATGCCCGTCACGGACGAGCAGAAAAAGCTATCCAGAATTGCCCGCGAAATATATTCTGTGTATCCCCATGACGGAAAATATATCCTTGACGGCGGCCGGCTCATCATCTGCCAGAGCAACGCGCCGACAAACGAGTTGAAAAAACTCTATCCGAATGCTGTTATCAATCCCCTCGGCGACTGGACGGGCGGCCCCGATGTGGACAGCGGCGCAGCCAACCGTAAACTTGGCAGCGATATGGCGGATTCCGTAACGGGCGGCGGCCTGCACGGCAAAGACCTGTCCAAGGCGGATGTATCGGTGAATATCTACGCATGGCTGAAAGCACAGGAAACGGGAAAACCTGTCGAACTTTCCTGCGCCATCGGCGATGATACCTTGGACGGAAAGCCGTATGCGGAGATTGTGGAAATTGCTCGAAAGTATATCCGCTCGGTGGGCGGATTTGAGAAATTCGCGGAATGGGGGCTGGTGTAATGAAAACGACAACGGATATGCAACTCGTGCCTATAGCGAAGCTAATCCCTTATGTGAATAACGCGAGAACCCATTCGCCGGAGCAGATCACCAAACTCCGCTCCTCCCTTCGTGAGTTCGGATTTGTCAACCCCGTTATCATCGACCGGGACTGCAACGTGATCGCCGGACACGGCAGAATCGCCGCGGCGAAGGAGGAGGGCATCACAGAAGTTCCCTGTGTATTTGTGGATCATCTCACCGATGCCCAGAAGAAAGCCTACATCCTTGCGGATAACCGCATGGCGATGGACGCCGGATGGGATGAGGAACTCCTGCGTGTGGAGATTGAATCTCTGAAAGGCATGGACTTCGATGTCTCCCTCACGGGATTTGACGAAAAGGAACTCTCCGACTTGTTCTCGGACGGGGACGACAGCGGGGCGAAAGATGATGATTATGATTTGACAGCCGCTTTGGAAAAGGCGGCTTTTGTTATGCGCGGGGATATCTGGACGGTCGGCAGACACAAATTAATGTGCGGCGATGCCACCAGTCCCGGCGATGTGAACCTGCTGATGGGCGATACCAAAGCGAATCTGATTCTGACGGACCCGCCGTACGGGGTCTCGTTCAAAAGCTCCAGCGGTCTGACGATTCAGAATGACAGCATGAAGGACGAAGAATTCTACAATTTCCTGCTCTCCGCTTTCAGGAACATGGCCGACCATCTGGAAAAAGGCGACGCGGCTTATGTGTTCCATGCGGACACCGAGGGGCTGAATTTCCGCAGAGCGTTTATTGACGCGGGATTCCATCTGGCGGGGTGCTGCATCTGGGTGAAGGATTCTCTGGTGCTCGGACGCTCGGACTACCAGTGGCAGCATGAGCCGATTCTGTACGGATTCATGCAGAACGGCAAGCACAAGTGGTACTCCGACCGCAAACAGACCACAGTCTGGAACTTCGCCAAGCCGAAACGCAGCGCCAATCATCCTACAAGTAAGCCGCTCGACCTGCTGGGCTACCCCATCGGCAACTCCACGCAGGAGAACGCTGTGGTGATTGATACATTCGGCGGCAGCGGTTCAACGCTTATGGCGTGCGAACAGATGAACAGAATTTGCTACACGATGGAACTTGACGAGAAATACGCGTCCGTTATTTTGCGCAGGTACGTGGACGATACAGGCGATGCCGACGGTGTGTATGTGACGCGGAACGGAGAACGGATTCCCTACTCCGGCCTTGTGAAAGAGGTGGAGGGCAAGGATGGAAAATAGAAAACTGACTCTCGGCAGTCTCTTCGATGGCTCCGGTGGTTTTCCTCTGGGCGGTCTGCTCTGCGGAATCACTCCGGTGTTTTCTTCTGAAATTGAACCGTTTCCGATAAGAGTTACAACGAAAAGACTTCCTTTTGTAAAACACTACGGCGATGTATCCGTGCTGAACGGCGCGGAACTTCCTCCTGTGGACGTCATCACCTTCGGCAGCCCTTGTCAGGATATGTCAATCGCGGGAAAAAGAGCGGGACTGGACGGCTCCCGCTCAAATCTGTTTTATGAGGCCGTCCGGATTGTAAAGGAAATGAGGTGCGCCACAGATGGCAAAAGCCCAAGATTTATCGTATGGGAAAATGTCCCCGGGGCATTCTCCTCAAACAAAGGCGAGGACTTCAAGGCCGTCCTCGAGACGGTCTGCTCCGTCAAAGACGGTAAAGCAGATATTCCTCGATATGAGAAATGGCCAAACGCGGGAGAAATCTTGGCGGACGATTACTCCGTCGCATGGCGGGTACTTGACGCGCAGTACTGGGGAGTTCCCCAGAGAAGAAAACGCATCTTCCTTGTCGCAGATTT
>CANRLX010000163.1 GCA_947631615.1 uncultured Acetatifactor sp. | reverse complement strand
GCCGAAGGGCGTCTTTTTTCCTGTAAGTTCGGATGAGCGGGTAAATGGAAAAGAAGTTTGTCAACAGGTCCACCGTGGGACAAGTTTTTCTTGACCTCTAGGCCATAATGCGAATTGCCACAAGCATACCTTGTGCAAAATACTGTACTCCAATATATTGTTTAACCATCAGACCCCTTGCACTTATGACAAAAATAAGGTAGTATTTAGTTGGCAAGGGGGAGTATTATGCTGAATGTGGCCATTGTGGAGGACGATCCTTCGGAGGCGGAGTTGATCCAAAAGCATTTGCGCCGTTACACCGAACAGACCGAAAAAACATTCCATACCGAATGGTATAAGGACGCGGAGGAATTTCTGAATTTCTATAAAACAGAATACGATGTGGTCTTTATGGACATAGAACTTCCGGGCATCAACGGAATGGATGCGGCCCAAAGGCTGCGCGCGATGGACAGCATCGTCATCATCATATTTGTCACGAATATGAAGCAGTTTGCCTGTGACGGTTATGCTGTTGACGCGCTGGATTTTATCGTCAAGCCCGCGATGTATTCACGGTTTTCCGCTGTGATGGACAGAGTGTTCAAAAAACTCCCTGCGGGCGACCAGGATGACGAGATCACGATCCGCACCGTAGACGGGATGAAGCGGCTTGCCAAATCGGACATCTTATATGTGGAGATCCAGAGCCACCGCGTCATCTTCCACACGGAGGATAGCTCTTATTCCATATTCGGCACCATGAAAAAAGTCAAGGAGCAGTTTCCCCAGGACAGATTTGCTCTTTGCAACAGCGGCTATCTCGTCAATTTGAGGTACGTTGAGGCAATCGAAGGAGACACCGTTATCGTCCGCTCCCGTCCGCTTAAAATCAGCCGCCCCAAACGCAAGAGCTTTCTTGATGCGCTGTCGGCTTATCTTGGGGGGGATTGATGTTGACTGAAAACTTTTGGCTGGTGCTGTGGAGCAATGGGATATACTATTTCACTTTGACTGTCGGAGAATTTTTATACGCCCCGATCTCCGATGCGCGAAAAAACTTCCTTGCCCGTTTTTTGAGCTGCATCGCCGCAAGCGCGGTCATCACTGTGGTTGTCACGCGATTTGACCAATGGCAGATGGACACGTTCCATAACAACGCCATTATCTCCAGTTATGCCCTGTCGATCGCCGCGCTCATATCACTCTGGGTCTGCTATCGATCCAATATCCTTCGGATGCTCTATTCTGCCGTAGCCGGTTTTATGCTTATGCAGATCTATATGCAGCCCGCAAAAATCGTTCAAAATCTGACGGGGCTGCCCGGCAGCAGCCCCATCATCTCCCTGGTAAAGATCGCATCGTGCCTCATTGTTTACTCGCTCTTATACCTGCTGTTTATCAGGCATATCGCTGACAACGCGAAATATTCTCCAAGCCCAAGTCAAGTCATCATTTTGTGGGTGTTTGCCGTAGTGGTCCTGTGGGCCACATACCTGGAATCGATCGTCCTGGAGTATGATACGACGGCCTACGTTATGCTCTGCCTTGGCGAGACGCTGCTGTGTTTTATCGTGTTATATAACCACTACGTGGATTACCTGGTCTATGAACGGGATACAAGGAGAGCGGTAGAGCTGGAACTGGAACGGGCGGGGAACAAGCAGTTTGAAAGCTACCGGCACGTGATCGACGTAATGAACGTAAAATGCCATGACCTGAAGCATCAGATCCGTGAACTGGGCGGGAAGAACAGCCTTACGCCGGAGGTCATCAATGAGCTGAATAAAACGGCGGAGCTATATGATTCCTATGTAAAAACAGGCAACGAGACGATAGACACGGTGCTGACTGAGAAAAGCCTGCGCTGTGAGGCGTTGGGGATTCAGATGACCTGGATGCTGGACGGCGGGGGGCTGTCCTATATGACGCCTTACGACATCAACGCGCTGTTCGGGAACGCGCTGGACAACGCCATCCAATGCGAGGAAAAAATCAGCGAGGACAAGCGTTATATCGCTATTTCCTGTAAGCGGATGCCGGGACTTATCCATATCAGCATTACGAATTACATCGAACGGCCGCCTGTCATGGATCAGGAGGGCCTGCCGGTGACAGAAGGTGATAAGGACTACCACGGTTTCGGGATGCGGAGTATGCGGCAGATCGCGGAAAAGTACGGAGGGAACCTCCGCGTCACGGTCACGCCAAATACCTTCGCGCTGGGCATCCTGCTGCCCTATCAGAAATAACGATCTGCGGTCCGCTGTTTCAGCGGGCCGCTTTTCTTATAATGAACAAAAAAGGTTAAATTACGGACAGAAAAAGTGAAGTTACTTCTCAAAAAAAGGGTTCCGCCGTATAGTTTGGTCATCCAAAATAAAAGAAGGAGGACCCCACAATGAAAACCAACAAATCCCGCAAAAAAGTCATCTCTACCGTGCTCGTCCTGGCCATGATCGTCTCCTGCTTCGCCATGCTCGCCGGCTGCTCCGGCGGCGGCTCCAAGAGCGTCGTGGGCACCTACACCAATGTCATCACCGGCGCTGACAATCTGAACGGCCAGCTGCACGGGGGCGGATTCGCCAACACCACCCTCAATGACACTGCCGCGCTGACCGATACCCTTGTTCTGAATGAGGACAACACCTATACCCTCACGAAGTTCTATGACGCCGGCGAAGGCGCCGTCAACACGGGCGAGGATGGCAGTGAAGTCAACGTCCGCATCAAGATCGAGTTCGTCTATCATGGCGAGTATGCCGTTGACGGGGACACCGTGACGCTGAAAGCCTGCACCTCCATGGATTACAACGAGGACTGGGGCGTGTTTGACGCGATGGGTGTTGGCCCTGTCACCCAGCAGGGCACCATCACCGATCCCACCGCTACCGCCAACGCGGGCCTGACCTCCAGCTATATGGCGACTTTCCCCGGTATGTCCATGAGCGCCTCCGCTGAGGGCAATGTGGATCAGCAGATCACCCTCAATGGCAGTTCCTACTCCTATGTGGAAGTCAACCTGGACGACTGATCTAAAATAAGGGGAACGAAATATGGCTAAGAACAAAGATAAGGGCAAACGCTCCATCATCATTACGAGCGCGATCCTGGCGTTGATTCTGGGCCTGTCGATCGTACTCAACGTGGTCGCGCTCTCATGGGGCAGTCTGCTGGAAGGCTTCCTCGGTACTGTCGGCAGCGGCCGGACAGAGGGGCAGTTTATGAGCGCCTATGCCAGCGACGAGGAGTTGCAGGCGGCGCAGAGGGCTTTCAACCTCCAGGTCGCGGAGGAGGGAGCCGTTCTTATGAAAAATGAGAACAGCGCCCTGCCTCTGGCCAAAGGTTCCCGCATAAGCCTGTTTAGCCGTAGCTGTGTGGACTGGGTGACCGGCGGGCGCGGTTCGGGCGCGGTTTCCGCCGACGCTACCCTGTCGCTGAAAACCGTGATGGAGTCCGCGGGGTTCGAGGTCAATCCTGTTCTCTGGGACTTCTATCTGAACAGGACAGAGACCAGAGGCCCCGGCAGCACCACCGGCGGCGGCAACATCGAAGGCGAGTGGCAGATCGGGGAGACTCCCCTTTCCGCGTACACGGCTGACGTAAAGAGCAGCTACGCCGATTATAACGACGCCGCGATCATCGTATTGGCCCGCAACGGCGGCGAGGGCAGCGACCTGCCCACTAACATGGACCGTTACGGCGGCACGGCGGATGAAAACTACCTTGAGCTCAATTCCGATGAAAAGGACCTGTTGGCAGAGGTAGCCTCCGCCGGGTTTAAGAAGATCATCGTGATCGTAAACTGCGCCAACCCCCTGGAACTCGGCTTTGTGAACGACGCCGCCTATAAGATCGACGCCTGCCTCAGAATGTCGGGAACAGGCAACAACGGCATCAACGCCCTGGCGGGGATCTTTAACGGCGAGGTCAATCCGTCGGGCCGGCTGGTCGATACCTATGTGTTTGACAACTTCTCCGCCCCTGCCATGCAAAACTTCGGAGACTTCCGTTACATCAACAGCGCCCTGGTAGACAGCAACGGCAATCCAAACCACTCCTACCTAAACTACGGCGAGACGATGTATGTGGGTTACCGCTACTATGAGACCCGGTATGAGGATTTCGTCCTTGGCAGGGAAAACACAGGCGATTACGATTACGCTTCCACCGTGGTCTATCCCTTCGGCTATG
>CANRLX010000162.1 GCA_947631615.1 uncultured Acetatifactor sp. | reverse complement strand
CTTAAAATCCGCTGTCCATTGCGGACGTGCGGGTTCGAGCCCCGCCACCGGCACAATAAAAGCGCCCGGCGTTTTGTGACGCCGGGCGCTTACCGTATGATTGTGCTCTTTTATGACATGAACTGGACCTCTACCGTCAGATCGGGAATGTCGCTGTTCAATCCCCGCAGCAACGCGGGGATCAGGATCTTGGCCGCATCCTTCGCCATCTCGTTATACGACGGGTTGTGCTTGAACGTGTTTTCAATGGCTCTGGAGGCGCTCTCGTTGTCCGACAGCCCCTGGATCACGCCCTCCTCACTCGTAGCGCCCTTCACCATGCCGGTGAGAGAGTCGACTTTTTCCAGCGCGATATTGCTTCCGAGTTCGGGCTCCGGGACCCGCACCAGAACATAGTGGTCTGTGTCGTCACAGATATACTCACCCGCGCTCAGATCGACCGTGAACACGCCGCTTCCGTTTGCTTCCAGGTATCGGGGCTTTCCGTTTTCCTCCACGGAAAAATAGACTACGGTGCTGACATTCAGCACCTCCAGCTTCGCTGTCTCCCTCACGCTGTCGACGTTGATCGCCACGCGGCCGGAGGTGTGGTATTTATGCTCTCCCTTTGCATAGCTGAAGTTAGCGATGGCTTCAGAGGCCAGCTGCCGGTTCTCCGCCTTTGCTGCGCTGTAAGCATGTTTTGCGCTGGAGATGCAGCGGACCACGGAAAACGAAAACAATACGCTCAGCAGGACCAGAGAGGCTACGATGAGGAAGGTGCGGTTCGTAAAAAGCCGAACCAGGAACGCTTTGACCCTGGGAGGGAGATATCTGCGTTCCCTGCTGGGCCGAACGTGCTCGGGAGGCATGGGCATAGGGCCAGGTGTTGGCGGAACATCCGGCAGCGGGACCAGCTCGTCCACCCGCTCTGTATCGTCTGTTTTCACTGCCATATCCTTCACCCCTCTTCTGAAGCGTCTTCGGCGGCGCCTCTCCAAACGATCTCGGGATCGGGAAAGTCGGGGGTATTCCCATGTATGGCTCTGACCAGCGCCAGGATCTGGTTCTCAGCGGCCTGCTTGGCGTGCGGGAGCCATTCCGTATACTGGCTGGGATCTCTGCTTTCCCTTCGGAGAAGGTTGAGCTCATTCATAGTGGCCGTGTAGGTATCCTTTCCGTCGATACCCCAAAAGCTGGTGTCGCTCGAATCGAGCCGCTCCATGTCGTTCTCGTCGATGTTGCCGGATGCCACTGGCTCATCAAGGGTGATCGTGCCGTTCTCTACCACTGCACTGGCCAGGTCTACCGTGAAGATGACGTCAATGCGCGTACCGATCCGCGCGTTGAAATTATCTCCGATCTCGATGAGGTCTGTCGCTTTGCCCTTCATCGCGAGGACTTGCAGCTTCCCGGTGCCGCGGATGGCGCTCTCCACAACGACATCGATGTCGTCGGCTGTCAGTCCCGCCTGCTTACCCTTGCTGTAGTTCTCCCCGGCCTCCGAGAGCCCTTCGACGGAACCGAGCGCAAGACCGACCTTCTCTCCTGCCGAACCGCCTACGCTCCTGCCGAGCTTAGAGGCGTTGAGCATAAAGGGGATCACGATGAAAACCAGGATCAGCGCAAAGGCACCCGGTATCACATACTTCCGATGACCCATGGCAAAATCCATCAAAGCGCTCCACTTGCCCGAATGGGACTTGGCACGCCTGGTACCCCGGGCCCTGCGCGGTTTGGCAGGGGGAACATTTTCCTTGGGATCTTCTCCCCGGATGTCTGCATCGGGCGCCGTGTTCTGAGGATCTGCATCCGGTTCCTCGCTCTGGCCGTCCGTATCGGGCGCCGCGTCCCGGAGCTCCTCCTCCGGCTCCGCCGGAGAATCGCCGTTATTCTTCCGCTTCATTTTTCTCAGCCCCCTCCCGCTTCAATGTGACGTTATCCTCTGGCAGGATCGTTGTGCCGTCGAGCGACTCGGTGATCGGGATCTCGACCTCTATGCTGTTCTTGTTGCGAGAGGCCCACGCCCAGAGGGATTCCAAGCGCGGCCGCGGGATCGTGTAACCGCTGTTTTCGCTGAGCGTGTATTTTTCGGTGATCGTCTGCCCCTCCTGGAGCTTGGCCGGGCTGACGACCGGGTCGTCGCCCAGAAAGTACTCGCATGTCCCGTGCTGGCCAATGGTCTCCAGCGTGACGGTGATATAGGGCTTGATAGGGTGGCGGCTCAAAATGTTTTCGATGGTGGCACAGTACCCGGAGTAGGTCATCGTCTCTTCATATTCCCCGCCGTCTTTGTCCTTCAGGCCCTGTATGTAATAGCCCTCGTCCGGCTTGATGGATACGGTGACCTTTTCCTCCTGGCCGATGACAGCCCCCGGCTGCAGGGGCGTACCGTACTTATCTCCCACCTCAAGTACGCCGTGTTCCAGCTCTCTTGGCTCATAGGAAAGCGGCTTCTTTTCGGTTATGACGATCTTGTTTTCCTGTCCTCCGCCGGCGTCCTCCGCCAGTGTTATCCGATACTCGCGCGCCGCGCTGGACATCTGGACGCAAGTGACGTCCGGGCCAAGGACGTATACATAGCTGCCGCTTTTGACTGTCAGGTCTATGTCGTCTCCGCATTTGAGCTTTGTCAGCGTGTTCTTCTTCAGGGCCTTCGGGTCGCGCTGTTCTTCATCCACGGAGATCTCCTTGATGAGGCTGGTGTCCCCGTCGATCTTCAACTCCAGGTATGGGTGCAGCCAAACGTCGAAGCGCTCGCTGCCGTTCAGGGCTGACTCCTCGTCAAAAATGACCTCTGCCTCATAACAGTTGTCGGTCGCCGGTTCGGCTCTGTAGAAATAATAATCGTCCTTGTAGTCGGAAAAGCTGTAGTATACTGTATAGGATGCGTACGGGCTGACGGAGAGAGATTCCCTTTTTGTCTTGTGGTCCGGGTCGCCCTCGATCCACCATTCGCCGCGCAGTTCATCTTCCTCGCCGACGACGTGGTCATGGAGCTCCAAAGTGCGGTCATTGAATCTGCCGCAGGGAAAGACTGACAGGTATGTGTCCACATCTTCCTCGGTGATCTCGTATACGAGGTTTTTTCTCCCGATGGCCGGTTCATCTCCGCTGCGGTGGAGCGGGACGCCGTTTTCCTGGAAGGCATAGACAAGGAAACCTTGAAAAGAGTATTTGTCGCTGGGATATGTGCTCTTTGCCTCGGAGGCGTAGATCTTCTCACCGGGTTTGAGATGGCATCCTTCCGGGTCAATGGGTTCGGTCAGCTCCTCATCCAGGAAATAATCAAGCTCCAGGTATGGATTCCGGGCGAACGTCACGGTGGCGTAACCAGCCCACTGCAGCTGTTCATCGTAGAGCCCATTTTCATCCAGAAGGCCCGCTTCTTTCCGCTCTTCATAGAGATTGTATTCCTCGTCAGCTGTGATGCCGGACAGCTTCAGGATAAGGTCCTCCTGGCGCTCCTTTATGGAACAGCCGGACAGCAGCATCAACAACGCTGTGAACAACGCAATAAGCCTCTTCATTGTCTTATCTCCTCTTTGGCACTGTGCAGCCGGTATATATGCGCGGCAGATGTGCCGGGACCTTCTGAGCTGTAATCATAATACATGGGAAGGCGGGAAAAAGCAAGAAAAACCAGGGTTTATGCGGGAGAATGACAGCTTCTGTCGATAAAGCGCAAAGCGCTTTTGAGAAAGAAAAAACCAAGGCCGGTATGACACCGGTCTTGGTTTTTGTGCGCCTTGGCAAAGCGTTTGAATGATGAGATGGTCCTGTCCCGTCCTTGCGGACGCCGCAAGAGGACCGGGCTGCGTTTTTCCCGCCGCCTCAGAACAGACCGCACACGAGCTCCGTATACGCCGCAGGGTCGTCCAGGGGCAGGCCCGCGATGAGCTGGGCCTGGGCCAGGAGCACCATGGAAAGCCTCGCTGCCCGGGGCTTGTCCTCCTGGAACGCCTTCTCCAGGGCGGCGAAGGCGGGATGGGACCCGTTCAGCTCCAGCACCCGCTTGGCCTTGATGCGCTCGGCCTCGGGCACGCCGGGAAGATTCTGGAAATACTTCTCCATCTCCAGCGTCACCTCGCCCTCGGTGGTCAGGAACACCGGCTGGCTCTTGAGCTTGTGGCTGATGCGCACGGTCTCCACCGCGCCGCCCAGGCTCTCCTTCACGAAGTCCAGAAGGTCCTTGGCCGCCTCGGCCTTCTCCTCGG
>CANRLX010000161.1 GCA_947631615.1 uncultured Acetatifactor sp. | reverse complement strand
GGTGCCTTGGACGGAGCAGGCTCGGGAGCAGCAGCGCCACGGCATGCCAAAGCCGGGAAGCGTCATATGCCCGCTGTGCCCCAATGGGTGCGAGGTCCTTTTCGACGAAAATGACCGCTCAGAAGGCAACCTGTGTCCACGTGGCGAAGCATTCGCCCGACAGGAACGTAAAGAGCCTGTGCGTATGCTGACAACAACAGTCAAGGTCCGAAATGGCATAAAGGGATTGATCGCTGTGAAAAGCGATAAGCCGGTGCTGAGGTGTGAGATGCCCAGCCTTTTGGCCATGCTGCGAGAGCAGAGGATTGTCGGTCCGGTCAAAGCGGGCGAGGTCCTTTTTGAAAACATGGGCAAAACAGGTGTACGTATCATTGCAGAGCGTTGTGCTGATTAAAGAATCCTTTGTGTACGGTGCCTATTTACTTGTTAAGAGGGATGACATCAAAGAGACCATAGCCTTTCTCAAATCCATGAGGTGATCCTAATGCCATTATATACAACAGAAGAGCTTCTGGCATGGATCGCCGAACGGAACCGGACGGTGCATGTATCCATCCGAAAGATCGCGCTGGAGCAGTCGGATGCGTGGTACTACAACGAAGTTAGGGGATACATCGAAAACCGAAACAAGAGTTTCTTTCGGGTCATGGGGATGCAGAAGCTGTTAGGTGAGCAGGTGGTCACGGAGCAGCCGGTGATCATCCAGGACGAGATCGGTTATCTGGGCATTCTGTGCCGGAAGATCAACGGAGAGATGCACTGCCTGATGCAGGCGAAGATCGAGCCGGGGAACATCAACCATATCCAGATATCGCCCACCATCCAGGCGACAAAGTCCAACTTTACCCAAAAGCATAAGGGGGACAAGCCTCCGTATCTGGACTATTTCCTGAATGCCTCCAAGCATCGTATCATCGTGGACCAGATCCAATCGGAGCAGTCGTCGCGGTTTTATAAGAAGCGGAACCGGAACATCATCCTGGAGGTGGACGAGGACGTGCCCGTACTGCCCAGCCACCGGTGGATGACGGTTGAGCAGATCAAGGCGCTCATGCGATATGAGAACCTGGTGAATATGGACACACGGACGGTGCTGTCCTGCCTGCCGCTGAGCGAGTACAAGGACAAACTGACGGACCCGGCGCTCTTCCGGTCCGCCCAAGGGACCGGAAAGAGCGTGCTGCCGGAGATATACCAGTACATCAACAACTACAAGATGTTTGACGACAGCCACTACCAGCTGGTTCCCTTGTATGACCTCAAGCACTGGCACATGGAAAACGGGGAGTTTGTCTGTGACCATCCTTACAGCTTCAAAGTTGTGTTCTGCGACATCGAGATCGAGGGCCGGGAAGTGCGGCACTGGACGCAGCCGCTGTTCGAGGCGGTGGGTTCGGCCACATTTGGCCTGGTGACGGCGGTGGATAACGGCGTCCGGGAATTTCTGGTGCGGGCGATGCCGGAGGTAGGGTGCTTCGACAAGATAGAGTTGGGCCCCGCGGTGCAGCGGGAGGCCACATGGGCCGGCCCGGGCAATGATGTGGACAAGCTGTTCGATGGGCGTTTGTCGGAGAAGAAGGGCGTATTGTTTGACACGATGCTCTCGGAGGAAGGCGGCCGGTTTTATCACGAGCAGAACCGGAACATGGTGCTGGAGATAGACAAGACAGAGCTGCCGGTCCTGCCGGAGGGGTATTTCTGGGTGGACTACAAGACGCTCAACGACTTGGTGCAGGTGAACAACTGCCTGAACATCCAGCTGCGGAATCTGCTGGCGGTATTGGAGTGGTGAGGATGAAGATCGGGATATTGGGCACGTCGGAGATCGCGTTCCGTCGGTTCCTGCCGGCGCTGTCCAAGAGCGAGGATTTTACATACGCGGGGGTGGCCAGCCGGACGCCAGAGAAGGGAAAGCCTTTCCGGGAGCAGTTCAGCGGCGAGGTCTATGACGGCTATGAGGCGCTGCTGGCGGACAAGAGCATAGAGGCGGTGTATGTGCCGCTGCCTCCTGCACTGCATTATGAATGGGGTAAAAAGGCGCTTCAGGCGGGAAAGCACCTGTTCCTGGAAAAGCCGTCCACCACGTCGGGCAAGGACACGAAGGCCCTTCTGGAACTGGCGGCGGAGAAGGGCCTGGCGGTGCATGAGAACTACATGTTCCAGTACCACGCCCAGATGAAGGCTGTCACGGACATAGCGGAGAGCGGGCGTATCGGCCAGGTGCGGCTGTACCGACTGGCATTCGGATTCCCGAAACGCGGAGCCAACGATTTTCGATATGACAAAGTCTTGGGCGGCGGGGCGCTGCTGGACTGCGGAGGCTATACGCTGAAGCTGGCAGGTCTGCTGCTGGGGGATACGGCGAAGGTGGTCTATTCCCATCTCAACTATACGGATGAGTTCAGCGTGGACCTGTACGGCAGTGCGGCGCTGGTGAACGAGGCCGGCGTGACGACTCAGGTGAGCTTTGGGATGGACAACAGCTACAAGTGCGAGCTGGAGATATGGGGCAGCCGCGGCTGTGTCACCACTGGGCGCATCTTCACGGCGTCGGCGGGCTTCGAGCCCACGGCGGAGGTGAAGGTAGGGAATGAGACGGAGACAGTCGCGCTCCCGGCGGACGACGCCTTTGCCGGATCCATCGCCCGGTTTGCGGAATGCATCCGGGACGAAGGAGCGAGAGGAGAGAACTATCGTGCCATCCTCCGCCAGGCGGAGCTGGTGGACGCGGTGAGAGGAGAGGCATGATATGGCTATCTCGAAAGTAACAGAGTTGGCGCTGCCCGGGGTGAAGGTGATAGAGCCCACATATTTTGAGGACTTCCGGGGCTACTACTGCGAGACGTATTCAGCCCGGTCACTGCATGAGCTGGGCATAGACGACGTATTCGTGCAGGACAACCATTTTCTGTCCCTGAAGCGGGGGACGATCCGGGGCATCCACTTCCAGAATGACCCGGCGGCGCAGGCGAAGCTGATACGGTGCACGCGAGGGAGCCTGTTCGACGTGGCGGTGGACCTGCGGAAAGGTTCGCCGACCTACAAGAAATGGGTGTCGGTGATCCTGAGCGCGGAGAACCGGAAGCAGCTGTATATTCCGAAGGGATTCGGGCATATCTGCATGTCCCTGGAGGACCACACGGAGGGGCAGTATAAGGTAGACGCGCTGTACGCGCCGGAGCTGGACCGTGCCATCGCGTGGGATGATGCGGATATCGCCATCCAGTGGCCGCCCATCGAGGCCATCGTGTCGCCGAAGGACAAGGCCGCGCCGACTCTGGCGGACAGCGACGTGAACTTCGTATATGCACCATGAAGAGAGCGGTAGTGACGGGCGCCAGCGGCTTTATAGGCCGTGCGCTGACAAAGCGGCTGCTGGCAGATGTCTGGACGGTGTACGCGGTGGTGCGGGATGCGCAGACGCTGCCAGAGATGAAGGGTGATCTGCGCCCGGTCGAGTGCGATTTTGCCCACTACGAACGCTTGGCGGAACGGATAGGCGAAAATATTGACTGGTTCCTGCATTTTGGCTGGGCAGGCGTATCAGGTCCAGCCAGTCGAAGCATCACTGCGCAGGGGGAGAATATCCGGGCGGCTGCTGAGGCTATGGAGCAGGCGAAACGTCTGGAAGCGAAGCGGTTCCTCTTTGCCGGGTCCAGCTATCAGTACCGGATGGAGCCAGTGGACGGTAAGTTTCAGGCGAAGAACCTATATGGCGCGGCAAAGGCGGCGGCAGAGAGGCTGCTTTGGGCGTCAGCGCTGGCGGACGGCATGGCTTTCAATACGGTGCTGTTCACCAACGTATTTGGGGTGGGCGACCGTTCAAACCGCTCCACGAATACGATCCTGAAAAAGCTGTTGGCAGGCGGACCGGTCAGACTGATTTCCGGCGAGCATCTGCACGACTGGACATACATAGATGACGCAGTAAGCGGCGTGATGGCGGTGCTGGAAAAGGGCAGGCCTGGGAGAGAGTACTACATCGGCAGCCGGAGCCCGATGACCTTCAAAGCTATCGTCACCCGCGCCAGGGACGCAGTCAGTCCGAAGGCGGAGCTGTGTTTCGGGGCATACGATGACGACGCCTATATCGACTATTCGAAGATCGATCTGGATGCATTGTACCGTGACACGGGTTTTGAATGTACGGCGGGTTTTGAAGAAAGTATACGAAAGACAGCCAATTGGCTGGCGCAGGAGGATAAAAACGCTATGGAGAAATACGTGAAGGCCGCAAATATCTGCGGCGGGGGGGTAACAGCTAGTACATATGTCATAGCCGCGGTCCATCCGGCCGTGCCGGTCTTCTGCAAGGGAGGCGCGG
>CANRLX010000160.1 GCA_947631615.1 uncultured Acetatifactor sp. | reverse complement strand
TCCATTATACAGGAGTGAGTGCCAGACTTAAATCTGGTATGGGTATATGAACTGGAATTTACTTTGGCATTCTAGGTGAGAGAAATGGGGCCGGTTTTTTCGCTTGACTTTTGGTTTTCGGTGCCTTATGCTTGATATGTTATTAACAGATTTTCGGTTACAGTCAGATATCAGGCTGTAACGTGGAGAACGGACATGACGAAACGGACGAAAATATTTTTTGCGGCGGCTCTCGCTTTGTTATACAGTATCGCCGATATGATAGTAGGACCCGTGATAGCAGAACGAGAGTTGAAATTTGATTGGCATCAGATATTACCTTTTATCGTGTGTCTTCTGTTATGTTTTGCGATTAATTATTTTGTTTTTTCCGTGATACCACAGCTGCGTTTGCAAAAAAAGGACGGAGATGGAACCAGACGTACTGACAGAATTGGAAACCGCGTTTTTTTCCTGATCGTCTGGGCTTTTATTTTCGCATCATGGATACCTGCTTATCTCATTTTGTATCCTGGTATTTTGTCTTATGATATGATATCGCAGGTTAACAGCGCGATAAATGGGATCACGAATAATCATCATCCTGTTTTGCACACCTGGCTTATACGGCTTTTCATGAAATTGGGGGATTCTCTATTTTCCGGTTATGAGGCCGGGATCGGTCTGTTGTCACTGTTTCAGATGATACTTTTGAGTTATGCTCTTGCCCGTCTGGTTTTTTTGTTGAAGAAAAAGAAGGTCCCGTTTCCGTTAGTCGCGGCCACCGCTTTGCTTTCGGCCGGATGGTTCACAAACGCGTGTCTGTCCGTAACGATGGTAAAAGACAGCCTGCATGCTGCCTTTCTTGTATTGTTCGTCTGTCATTTTGCTGAAATTGCAATGGATCCGTCAGAATATCTCCTGCGAAAGCGAAATTTATTTTTCTTTCCGGTCATCAGTTTCCTGATGTGCGCTTTCAGGAATAACGGTATCCATATTTATATCTTTTGTTTTGCGGCGCTGTTAATAATGAGGTTGCCTCAGATAAAGAAGGCAAAAACCTATATTGCCCTGATAGTGGTGATTGTGCTGCCGCCTTTTATGTATAAAATATACACCGGTCCTGTTTTTGACGCATGGGGCATAGCCCAGACCGAGACGCGGGAAGCGTTGAGCGTACCTATACAGCAGCTCCAGTATGTCGCTGTCAAAAAGGGGAATGAACTGACGGACGGACAGGCAGAACGGATGAAATACTACATTGATGACTTGGAATGGATGGACAGTAAGCCCTGTGCATATGATCCCTTCTGTGCGGACTTTGCCAAGAGCTGTTTCTATTCGGAGCATTATGATGAAGATCCAGTTGCCTTCTGGAAATTTTATCTGCAGCTCGGCAGGCAGTTTACAAAAGAATATGCAGTAGCCTTTTTATCTAACACACTGGGGTACTGGTATCCCGGATTTTACAGATATTCCTATGTGATGTATGACAATTATGCGCCAGGGCAGTTTGCGGTGCCGCTGGAACGCAAAAGCATATGGGATTCAAAAATAATAAAAAGTTACTACAAAAGTGTCTGCAGTTCGGACTTCTGGCGGGAAACTCCTGTTTTGAGACTGTTTTTTGTCCCCGGGTTTGCGCTTTGGTTCCTGCTTTATGCGATGGTATTGGCATGGAAAAAAAGTGGCTTTTTTACGAAGGTGATGCCTCTTTTTCTGCCAATGATCGCGCAATATGGAATCATGATACTTTCACCAATAGCATCATTCCGTTATTCATGGCCGCTTTATCTGATGCTGCCCCTCGCTTTTTTAGCTATTTGGGGGGACACGCAGCCACAGACATTAAACGCCGAGTGTGAATGTGCATCCGGCGGTATAAGAGGAGGGATAGATTAAAATGAATCTTATGGTATCACCAAAAAGAAAGGCTCGCTGTTATTTTCTGATGCTGGCTCTCATATTTACACTGGCAGTGATCCTGCGTGTTGTGGGGGCAGGATGGGGAATGCCGTATGACAATCTTCATCCGGACGAAGGGATTATTTTTAAACCGGCTTATCAGTGTGCACTGAACCGTGACTTTGAAGTGCATTACTACTACAGGCCCAATCATGTTTCAATTAAATTAAATACCCTTTTGTATATTGGCATACAGGAACTGTATTTTGCACCACAGGGACTGAATGATTTTGCGCTTAACTATAGTGAACATTTTGCCCTGTTCACAACGGCGTCCCGTGTTTTGACTGCTCTTTTTGGTGTGGGAGTGGTTATTTTTGCATATCTGATAGGCCTTTTCTGGGGCAGAAAACAGGCTCTGCTTGCGGCCATGCTTTTTGCGGTATTCCCGTCATTCATAGAACATTCCCATTATATTACCCCGGATATGCTGCTTTTATTTTTTCTGATGGCTGTGTTATGGGGAGCACTTTGTTACCAGAAAAAACCGTCTGTGTCTAGGCTGTTTTGGATGTCCTTCTTCACGGCGCTGGCTTTCTGTGAAAAATACCCGGGAATTTACGGATGCGTGATCATTGCTGCCGCTGTATGCATAACCCACATAAAAAAACCTGTCCGGATTATAAGAGACGGATTTTTGGCAATCCTATTTTTGCTGCTGGGCGTGCTGGCTGTTTCCCCTGTCCTTCTGATTGATCTCAGAACTGTCCTGGAGGCAATGGCAGCACAAAACCAACCATACCATCTGGGAGCGGACGGTCTTAATTTCTGGGAAAAACTGCTTTTCTATACAAAAAATACGGCGGTCCACTTAGGGTTGCTGCTGACGGTGAGTAGCATTTACGGAATTGTAAAATCATTTATAAAAAATGTAAGGCTCACGCTTATGCTGTTTGTTTTCGGAATATATATCATACCCATTTCCACGTTGAGCCTCCACTGGGAACGTTATTCATTGCCCATATATGCAGCAGCGCTTTTATTCGGAGCGGTCGGGGTCTTTTCTATCCTGGAGGATTCAAAGAGACTTCTGAAGAAGGTATCGTTTGCTTTATGGATCGAATATCCGGTATTATTGTTATTGCCTGTATGCAGTCTGTTGGCCGGGGCGATAGCGGTTTGCGGAAGGTTTCTGGCGCCGGATAGCCGTATCCTTCTTCAGGATGTGATTGCGGAGATAAATGTAACCGTTCAAAATACCGCACACGACTGCAATACTCCTTTAGACCCGGGAGGATATTACGGAGCGTTTTCGGAATTTGAAGATGGAGATCCTGCCAGGTATAAATACGGCGGAAGCCCAAGGTTTGTCATGACGTCATCCGCACAGCGCGACCTTTATCTGCAGTCTGATCCTGAAGTATACGGATGGGTGGCAAACTTTTACCGGAAGCTGGATGAACAGTATCCAATGGTGCTGTGCTATCCGGTGGAGATGCCGAGCTGTCATTTCCTGGAACTGCAGAATATCTGGTATTCGGCGAGAAGCGTATACCGATATATGCGAGGAGCGGCAGCAGGTTATGAGATCAGACTTTATCAGTTGCTGCCGTAACCGGATCCTGACAGGACCTTATATTTTAATTCGGCCTTGTCTACGCATATCCCGCTCCAACCCTTCATAAGATGTAAAAAACATCCTTAAGGGTATCCCTATGAAAGAATATATTGAGGAGCGCGCCGTAAACATTGCAAATTACATCATCGACAGCAATGCTACGGTCCGTCAGACGGCGAAAGCCTTTGGAGTGAGCAAGAGTACGGTACATAAAGACGTAACCGACCGCCTTGCGCAGATCAACCCCGCTCTGGCGAAGCAGGCCCGTCAGGTGCTTGATGTAAATAAGTCGGAGCGGCACATACGGGGCGGTATGGCAACGAAGGAAAAATATCTCCACAGGCAGCACACGGAAGACTGACGGAAAGAGACCGAAATACAGATATGCCCTGCCGGCACTGTATCGAGGTCTTTTTTTGTGCGGACACATATTTACATTTTTCGACAACAGAGATAAAATAATACGAGATTTAGAAAACGGAAGATATTGAGAGCGGATCCTGTAACGCAAAACCGGACAAGTCTGCAAAGGATGATAGAGATGCTTTATTCAAATCGTGACCTGAGAAAACTGATCGTTCCGCTGGTCTTTGAACAGCTGCTGGCGCTTTTGGTGGGCCTTGCGGATACACTGATGATTGCGGGTGTGGGAGAGGCGGCCGTATCGGGCGTGTCGCTGGTGGATACCATTAATATTCTGATCATTAATATTTTTACCGCGTTTGGTACGGGAGGCGCTGTGATCGCCGGCCATTATCTTGGGAAAAAGAATGAAGACAGCGCAAGGAAAGCGGGATGGCAGGTACTTCTTTTTTCCTTTGTAAGCTCACTGGTGGTGACAGCGGTGTTTCT
>CANRLX010000159.1 GCA_947631615.1 uncultured Acetatifactor sp. | reverse complement strand
CGCCTGCATCCATGAGATGACCCATGCCACCTTGCACAACTATGAAAAGCAGCGGATGGAAGCCGCTGCCGGGGACCCGTCCAAGGAGCCGCCAAAGCCCAGGCCGCACCAGATCGAGGAAATCGAGGCGTTATACTCAGCATTCCAAAATGTTAATCATTTTAAAGAATGCTGAGAAATAAGACGTTTTACTACTAAAAGATGAGCATTATTCGTTAGCGTAATCCACAAAGTCTTGCCATTTCATTTTCGTTGCCCTCCCACATTGGTGCTTCATCAGATACAGGTGTTGGAACAGATTCCATTGCGTCTCTAAGCTGTTCAACAGATGGCTTTGCATAGTAGCTTTTGGTTGTATCAGTTCTGGCATGTCCTAACACTGTAGAAACAAGCTCAATGGCGATTCCATCCTGATAAAGATTTGTGGCTCTGGTCCGGCGGAACATGTGACAGTGAACCGAATCCGGAAGGCTAATCCCTGATTCACTGACCAGAGCTGCATATTTTTTTATAATCCGCTGGACATTTCCAACGGACATCCTGTCTGTTACACCTTTTATCGTTGTGGAAAATAAATATGCTTCTTTGGAAGAATTACTGTGATATACACGTATATATTCCCTAAGGTGTTCGACTGCTTTAGCTGTTAATTGTATGGTTCTCTCTTTGTTACCTTTGCCGGTTATGAAAATATTGGGATATTTTGATTCCATTGCGATATCGCATAAGCGAATGTTAAGCAGCTCACTGATTCTTACAGCTGTATCATAGAGAAGGATCAAAATAGCACGGTCTCTTACACCGAATTTCGTATTCGGCGGTGCAGACAGTATTGCAGCAAGTGCATCATCGGACAGAATAGGCTTTTCCTTTTTTATGGTTTTGCATGGTGAAATCTGACTGATTGCCAGGGCAACTGACTGGATTGATATGTCCATATCCGAGGCATAGTTCAGATAAGCACGGATAGCCGCGACTCTTACATTTACAGTTGATGGCTGGCTGCCATTTGCAAGCAGATATTCTCTGAAATTATAAATACATTCTTTGGTACAATCAGAAAACTGAAAGGTGCTTATGGATTTACCTAATTCACCTACAAGGTAGTTTTTAAATATTGTAAGGGAATCTCTGTAGGATTCTGCTGTAGCCTGACTGCGTCCGACCTGCTTTACCAAATAAACATTTAGAAAGTTCCATGTTTTAGAAAAGAACAGCTGGTCGGTTGATATCTTCGCTGATTTATTCTTCATAGGGAATCACCTCCGGAATGACCTTCCCAGACACTGAATCTTTCTCTCGGATGGTATCAAATGCCTTTTCTACAAGATGATAGTAATAATACGTTTCATCAGGACTTTTGTGTCCAAGGTATCTGCTTAAATATGGGAGCATAGTGTTTGTATCAATCCCCTGATGCATCCACTCATTAAATCTCTCTACTACAAAAGCATGGCGTAAACAGTGGGGTGTCGGATGTTTATCAATCGTCTTGGCAACCGGAAGCATGGCCCAATGGCGGTTAAAACTTGATTCTACTCCAGAGCACGAAACAGGCTTATGTGGATCTTTTCCCGGAAAAGCCCAGTCAATTCCGGGAAAAAGCATTTCCTGACTTTCTTTATAGTTTTTAAGTATCGGAAGGCTATCCTGCGGAAGATATACAAGGCGGTCTTTGTTACCCTTTGAGCCAAGGACAGTAAGGATTCCTTTATCCAGGTCTATATGCTCCCATTTTAGCAGTCGCCCTTCTGACAGACGCAGACCACAGCAAAAATATAGGAGAAAAAGAATCTTGCACTCTCTATCGAGTCTGAATTGCTCTGAATTATGAGACGTGCGGATATCCATTTTCTGTAGCAGTTCCTTAACTTCCTCTTTTGATGGAATGTAAAGAACCGGACGGTAAGCCTTGCAGAAAAAATTAGGAATGTATGCTTCCTGACCAAGGGAAAGGATATATTCACCCAGCACCTTCACCATCGACATACGGCGATTATGATAGGCATCTCCTTCGCCCGGTCTGGCTTCTGACCATTTGGCTGCCATTTCGTAAGTGACTGTTGTCAGTTCCGGATAATTCTGTACGCAAAAGGTATCAAAGCGTTTTAATAGCTTTTCTTCGGAATTATAGGCATATCCATCAGCTCGTTTTTGCTGTATAAGTCCTTCGATATGATGTGCCAGACCGCTCTCAAAAATGTATGTCATGATAAAACACCTCCAAATTCCAGAGGGCAGAGCCTCATTTTATCTTCGTCACGTTCAAGATATACCTCTGCTGTTTCCTGACGTGCATGTCCGAGAGCATTGGAAATATCATCAAGTTTGTTGTCTGCCCGAAGCATTCTTGTGGCAAATGTTTTTCGTGTCATATGAAAGCCCTGACCAGCAGATAATTCAAATCCATATTCAGCAAGTATTCTTTTTAAAGCTCCACGGCACGCCGTTGTAACTTTAAGCGGAATATATGGTGCCTGATGGCGAATAAATATATATCCGTTGCCTGTGACAGCCGATTCCGGACGTCCATTTATGATGTATTTATATACTGAATTACCTACATCCGTTGGGACTGGAAGCGTTATTGCTTTTCTTGTTTTCTGCTGAATGAAGGAAACAGTTTTGTTTTTCCAGTCAAAATCATTTACTTGAAGCTTTAGGATGTCTGCTCCCCTGATACCCATTCGAAGTCCAAGCATGACCATAGCTGTGTCCCTGAGTTCCATGGGAGTAGAAGCTTTCTCACGATATTCATATATTTTCTCGACCATAGCATCGCTCAGAACATCAACTATGCTGCGATGAGGAGCACAGCTTGCAGATACTGCAAAAGCAAGTGTTGGTGAAATCAGATCCTGGTCAGCCATGTAACGTAGAAGCTGACGAAGCTTGGTTCCATATGCATTTTTACTTTCCGGGGTCGAGTGGACATCATGGTTATGAAACGATTTAACCACATCGGGTGTTATGGAGACTGGATTATCTATTCCATTATCTTCAAGATATTTGAAGAAACTGCCTCCGGCTGCCCTGCACATGGTAAGTGTCTTATCGGTCATTCCATCCCGCCTGCGGCTTTCTATGAAACCATCAAGGATGCTTTTACTCCATGATGGAAGATGATCAGATGCACGCATCGGCTCAGCGATTATATTGGATTCCATTATGCCCTGGAGATACTTTTCAAACATTCTGATAGTGTGTGTACGATGAGCTGAGCCGGAACTGCTGGCTTTGATCTGATTCGGGCAATCCGGAAGTATATCTATCCATGATGTCACAGTTTCTTCCGAGTGTTCCAGATGGTTAAGTTCCAGAAACATGAAATACCATGTGAAATCATTGCGATAAACAGCTTTTGATGATTCCATGTATTTCCAATCGTCCAAAGCGTCAAGATATTCATCAGCTTTAAGTTCGAGAGGTGTACTCGGGTGAAATGCGGTACCTGTTTTAGAAAGTCTCATCTCAAGCAGTATTTCAACGTTCTCACCAAAAAGAACCCGCTGGTAACACTCTGGCACATCACCTCTGCGGTGAAGATATTTCATAAGTGCTGTCATGGCACATACGGCGTTCTGACGTCTGGCAAGAGATTTACAGGATTTGCAGTAAGTATTCCAGTATTCGATAAGAGTATCTATGGTTATTGCTTCCGGCTCTGTAACTCCCAGGGAAGTAGCAAGCCTGAAGAACTCCTTGATGGCAACAGAATACGTATGGTAATAGCAGGGATTCTGTGTGGTCGCATAGTATTCTTCCAGCTCATATGTCAGGCGAAAAAAAGATTCCGATATTCCGCTCCGGCAGAAAAAACTATTTTCTGAGCGGCAGAAAGAACTTTTGATATCTCCAAAGAGCAAGTAATGGTCGAGGCGGAACAGGGCATTTCTATATTGAGAATACGTTTCATAGGAAATTTCCCGTTTTTTAATCTCAAGCCAGTCCAGTGCGGCATCCATTGAAAAAGGAATGCCCTTATCCATCAGGTACTTGAAGAGTGTAGTATAACAGGTTCTGTGCATGTCTATATTTTTACATGCACTGTCTGGCTGTTTCATCATATTGAGAACTGATGAAATAGCATCTAAATAGTTTATTTGCATATCAAATGCGCTCCTTTCCGGCTTCCCATTCGAGGGGAAAACCTGATAATAGCGTATCTGATAATGCTCATCTTTTTTACAAGAAAGTGAGGATTTATGGAAAATAATTTAAAAGATCAACATTACAAAAACATGGGTATAACGCTTCAAATGGATACATTAACATTTGAAGCAGAGAGCATTTCCTATGCGGTCTGTCAGTATTTCGGCATCCAAACCGGCGAGAACAGCTTCGGCTACATCGCTTCCT
>CANRLX010000158.1 GCA_947631615.1 uncultured Acetatifactor sp. | reverse complement strand
CTTCCGTGCAGGAGGCTTCCTTGACTGTCTCTATGAGGCTGTCATCCTCGGGTTTGCTATGCCCCAGAGCGGTAATGGGCTCGGTATATGTGTGCGCAGAATCGTGCTGGCAGGTATAGGTCTTCACACCTGCCTCCGTGCAGGTCGGCGCTTTCGTCTCCTCGCCTTCGTTCCACTGATGGCCAAGGGCCGTGATGGGCTCGGTATATGTGTGCGCAGAATCGTGCTGGCAGGTATAGGTCCTCACGCCTGCCTCCGTACAGGTCGGCGCTTTCGTCTCCTCGCCTGCGTTCCACTGATGGCCAAGAGCCGTGATCTCCTCGGTCGTAGTCGCGCCGCAGCCGGGGGTGGTGCAGGTGTAGGTCATCTCGCCGGAGGTGGTGCAGCCGGCAGGCTTCGTCTGCTGGCCTGCGTCCCACGTATGCTCGGTGTGGCTCACCTTCAGGCCGGCACTGTTGGTGATCGCGTTGGGAAGGGTCTCATACGTATCGCCGTTCACCGGGTCCAGTCCGGTCACTGTGATAGACTGCTCACCCAGAGCCGCCTCGTCCTTCACCTTGTATACCGCCGTGAGAACGGTCCACTGCGCCTCGGTCATGCCCGCTTTCTCGGAGGTACCCACCGCGTCGTACTTGCCGGTCTTGGTGTTGTAGTTGTGCAGGCCGAACCAGGAGCCCGCATAGTCAGTGTGGCTGACATACTCCAGGTCATCCGTCAGGTTGATACGGAAGCTGATGCCCGCGATAGCCAGCTGCGAGGGGTTGCTTATGGCGACGGTGACCGTCACCTGATCGCCGGGATGAACATTCGTTTTGTCGGACGAAACGGTAAGTGTCACAGTACCTGCCGCAGCCAGCGCGGGGGTCGCCGCCAGGGCCAGCATCAGCGTCAGGGCCATGAAAACTGTAAGAAGCGCTTTTTTCATGATCATTTCTCCTTTCTGACGTAATGCTCACGACAAACTGTCGATCTGTTCGTTAACATACTGGAAAATCTTCACCGCGTCGGCCATGGTCACCTGACCGTCGCCCGTCACGTCGGCGACAGCGGCGCCTGCGGCAGCGCCCTGACCGTTGAGACCCTGGAAAATGGAGATCATGTCCGGCATGGCTACCTCCCCGTCCCCGTCCGCGTCGCCTAAAAGCTCCCCGATGGGAACGAACCGATACGAGCCGGTGCGGCTCAGGTACTCGCCCTGTTCGTCCCGGTCCCAGTATTGATGGAGCGTTTTGGCGTACGTCTCTGCGGTGGAATCCGAGTAGCCATGTACTACCGAATACGCCGGGTCACCCAGCGCGGGCTGCTCGTACATATATGCGTCATAGTCGTCGCCCGTATCTCCTGCGGAACTGCCCGGATAGCCGATCTCGCAAGCCGGATTATAGACGTAGATCTCTTTGAGAGGAACGGTAAAAAACGCCCCGGCGCCAATAGAAGTCACACTGGCAGGGACCGTCACGCTCTCCACGCCGCAGTTATAAAACGCGCCGTCTCCGATGGTGGTCACGCCCTCGGCGATCGTCAGGCTCGTCAGGCCCACGCAGTAATAAAACGCTCTGTCGCCAATGGTCGTCACGCTGCCGGGGATCGCGACGCCCGTCAGGAACTGGCAGAAATGAAACGCGCTGTCCCCAATGGAGGTCACGCCGTCGGAAATCGTCAGGCTGGTCATGCCCATGCAGTAATAAAACGCGCTGTCGCCGATGGTCGTCACGCTGCCGGGGATCGCGACGTCCGTCAGGCCTGTGCACCACTCAAACGCACTCACTCCGATGGACGCCACGCCCTCGGCGATCGTCAGGCTCGTCAGGCCTGTGCAGCGATAAAACGCGCTGTCGCCGATGGTCGTCACGCTGCCGGGGATCTCGGCGTCCGTCAGGCTTGTGCACCACTCAAACGCACTCACCCCGATGGACGCCACGCCCTCGGCGATCGTGACACTCATCAGGCTTTGGCAGGAATAAAACGCTCTGTCACCGATGGAGGTCACGCCGGCGGGGATCGTTATACGTTCCAGTGCGGAGCAGCCGGAAAATGTTCTTTCCTCAATGGCAGTGACGCCGGCGGGGATCGCAATGTCCGTCAGGCTCTCACACGAGCTAAACGCATCCGCCCCTATGGAGGTCACTTTCTCAGGGATCGTTATTCTTTCCAGTGCGGAGCAGCCGGAAAATGTACCGTCGCCAATGGTCGTCACGCTCTCAGGGATCGCGATACTCGTCAGACTTGCGCACCCACTAAACGCATGGTCTCCGATGGAAGTCACGCTCTCGGGGATCGTCAGGTCGCCAAGGTTTTCGCACCCGCTAAAAGCGTTTTCCCCAATACTGATCAGGTGATCGGACAGTTTGATCGCCGCCAGTGTGACGCACTCCAAAAACGCACCGTCAGGGATATCCGTCACACTGGTCAGGAGAACGGTCAAAGAGCAATCCCCGTCATAATGGTATCCGGTAAGCTCGAAAAACGCATACTCGGGCAGAACGGTGACGCCGGACAGATCCAGATATTCAAGCGATTCACAGCCAGAAAACACAGATCTGTCGGGTAATTCCGTCACATTGGGCAACTCGAGCCTGACCAGGCTGGAACAGCCGCTAAACGCCTCGCTGCCCACGCTGGTCACGTTCTCGCTCAACTCGATCTCTTTCAGAGCTGTGCAGCCCATGAACGCGGCGTCGGGAATGGCCGTCACCTGGGGTATGCTGACCTTTGCCAAACTGCTGTCTCCGTTCAATCCGCTGCATCCGGCGAATGCGGCCGCTGGCAGTTCCTTTACCTCGGGCAGGTCCAGACACGTCAGGGAACTGCAGGCAAGGCTGGTGCTGTACACGCCGAACGCGCCGCTGCCGATCGTGACCGCTTTCGGCAAAGAGAGACTTTCCAGAGAGCTGCAGCCGGAAAACGCCCCCTCGCCCACGCTGACAGCGTTGGGGAAGCTGAGGCTGCGAAGCTGCGAGCAGTAATCAAACGCAAAGCTACCGATGCTGGTGACCTGATCCGACAGCTCGACATTTTCCAGCTTGGCGCAGTATCCCAACACTTGCGCGGGAACCTCCGTCAATGCCGTCAGGCTGATGCTTGTCAGCGCTGTGCAGTACTCAAACGCCCCGAGTCCGACGCTGGTCGCATTGGGCAGCTCAGCGCGTGGCAGCGCCTCGCAATAGTCAAAAGCAAAATCGCCGACGGTAACGATGTGAGAGAGGTCAATATTTATCAGCGCGGTGCATTTGTTAAAGGCTTGCTCACCGATGCTGCTCACGGTGGATGCAAGCGTCACATCCGTCAGGCCGCCGCATTCCAGAAACGCATACGCCCCGATGCTGGTCACACCCTCCCCGACGATGACCTTCTTTACATTCTGGTTCCCATACCAGGGGGACCAGTACCCGAAGTCCATCATTGGTCCGTTGCCGGAGATCGTAAGGGTCCCATCCTCCGTAAGCTCCCAAGTCACAGAAGCATCCATAAGACCGCCAGCGCCGCAGCTGCCCGTGCTGTCCCCGCTTGTCGGCTGGATCGTGTCTGTTTCCGGGGCGTCCTGCAGCGAGATGGCGTTCGGTCCGGCGCTCTGCTCGGGTCCCTCCGTCGTTTCCGGTTCGGCTGTCACTTCCGGTTCCGCCGTGGCTTCCGGTTCCGCCGTGGCCTCCGGCTCGGCGGTGGCTTCTGGCTCGGCGGTGGCTTCCGGCTCGGCTGTGGCCTCCGGCTCGGCTATGACCTCCCCCGAAACATCAGCAAAAGCGTATATGCCCGGCGATGTTGTAAGAGCCACCGCCAGCAACAGACTCAATAAGCGCCCTTTCATCTCATATCCTCCTTTTCACATATCCTGACTGGTGCATAATCATTTCTGCCGCCAATTATATCTGGATTCAAGATAAAAGTCAATATCTGAAATTCAGATAAACCATAATACTATCGAGGTGATGGTATATGGTATTCCCCAACATAAAAAATCTACGGGAGGACCGGGATCTGCGGCAGCGAGAACTGGCAGCCGTTCTTTCGGTCAGTCAGAACACGTATTCTCAATATGAGAATGGCGTCATTGAGTGGACAGCGAATAACCTTATCAAGCTGGCGGACTATTATGACGTAAGTGTTGACTATCTGCTGGGCCGCACTAACAACCCCTCTGTGAATCGGTGAGCAAGACACATCACGCCCCCGGTCGGCTGACCGGGGGCGTCGTGTATCTGTTTGTTATTCTCTCCTGCCTCTGCGGACCAGGACCAGCCCGGCCAGGCACAGGGCCAGCAGGCCCGCGTACAGAGCCAAGGGCGTGCCGTCCCCAGTGTCCGGCACGGAGGCCGCCGCCGTGGGGTCCACCGGTACGGGCGGGGTCCCGGGGCCGTCAGAGGATGCCGGGGT
>CANRLX010000157.1 GCA_947631615.1 uncultured Acetatifactor sp. | reverse complement strand
GGTATCAAATCCCCCAAACAAAAGCGTTTAGAATTAAGTTTCATTTTGCGAGTGGGAATGATCGCATAAACCCCGGAGGCCTTGCGGCCCAAGGCCTCCGGGGATTTTTATATCCATTTGACCACATTTTGACCACACTTTTCAAGAAAAATAGTAAAAATAGTTGCTAATCTTTAAGTATAGTGGTATAATATTTTTACTATTTTAAGTGGAGGACAACGAGATATGTTCTCTCTATCAGACGCCAACATCCATCTGCGAGAACTTCTTCAGCCTCTTATGACGTCAGTCAAGGGAATCAAAAGTTCTACTCTTTTGCGTGCTTATGTGATGTTCAGCGAAACCGAGCGTTTACATGATTCCGCCCCCAATGATAGCTTTTCAGTCTGTTACTCACATATCCTGCCCTCCCAGCCTCAATATGAAGGCATCTTTCTCCCCCTCGATTTTTCCCCGCGAGCCAGTAACACTTTTGACAAAGCTGTTTGCGACTTCTCTTCTTTTGACCTCTGCAGTTTCCTCCGTTTTATAACGCCTGATTTGGTTGCTCAGCCAGTTGAACTCTGCAAGCACTTTGACCGCAAAGGCATTAGTTTGCCTCAAGCGTGCCAACACATCATCCGCATCAAAATGTCTAAAATCAGTTCCGATCAGCAGGCCAAAGCTGCAACCTCGGACGATGTTCTGGATCGAATATTTGATGCATATAAGCAAATTCGTGGCTATGGTCCAGACCTGAACAAGAATCAATTCCTGGACTTGTACTCGCTCATCAATCTCTATCCTTTGGACCCGTCAGAGACAGATATCGCCCACCTTGGATACAATAAGAAGCACTTTATCGATGCGATCTTGACTCTCAAAAATCAGTTCGCTTTGTCACTTCATCAGCAGCTTGACCTACTATCTGGCATTTATCTGACACCTGATAAGATGCAGGAATTAATTGAGCAAGTTCTGTCCGATCTTCCTCCTTTCGCTCAAAGAGGCGACCAGAAATCGCGTGCAAATGCGCTCTACAAATGCATTTTAGATATTGGACAGGCACTCCCTCTTGATGCTCTTTCTGCCGCTCTATACTGGAAAAAGACTGGCGCGACAAGTGCTAAAACTGCCTCCGAATCTCTTGTTGTCAACAATGATATACGGCTGGAAAACGGACTCATATACACGCTTTTCACAGCAACATTGGGCCAAAATGCCACTAACGAGCTTCTCATTGCAATCTTCTTTCCCTCTACGTTTTTTGTTAGAAAGTTCCTTCATGATGCTGCTCTGAAAGGTCGGAAAGTCGATTTCATATTCCACGGCGATGCCGTTTCAAAGCTGATAGACCATCACTATCATTACGGAAGTTTTGCTGACGATCCCGGCAAAAATGTTCGTTTCTTCAGCTATGATGCATGGCAACTGGACTCCAACAATACCGGCCTCCATTATAAAACCGTACTCCTTTTTGGTGCACAGATGACCCTACAGGAGCAGGATATTTGGTTCCAGCATTTTAAAAACACGCAAGCTGAATGTGAGATTTTTGCTCTTCTGGCCAGCTACGAATTTGAGAGCTCTCTTTCTCCTTTTTCCTCCCAGTTGGATGATCCCCGCATTAAAATCCCGTCCATCGCACTCATCCCTCAGGGCATAAACTGCAGCACAAAACGCCGCCGGAAACTGTTTCTCCGCTGTGTTCTTTCAACGCAAACCGCAAATCCACCACAAGCTGAGACAAAGACATCTGTATATTCATTTGCTTTGAACACTGATTTAAAGACCCAATCTCTATCCCTGCGTGACTTGAACGGCATTAAGATCGATCAGCATGATCTTGTTGGCTCATATCACGAGAGCATACGCACACTTTACCGGGAAGAGCTTCTCAGCCGCAAGGCGACCGGGAGGAAAAATGCGCCTTCATTTTCCTACAGATTCACCCCTGACATCACTATCTGGTGTTCAAAACCATGTTGCAGTAACGATCCACTTGGCCGTCTGCGGGTAGATGCGTTTGTCTGTGAGCAACAGCAAAACAAGGGGGAAGGATCTGCAGACCGCGGCAAGCCGATAGAAAACACAAAAAAGCGCACCACCCGTCTAACAGAGCTTGAAATCATTCCTTGGTTGGAACGCATATACCCTTTCTCTACCGTACGACCCCGTCTTTCCAGCGGAGAAGTTAAGAAATTTGGCGGGCGACCTCACGCACTTAAAGAGAAAATAATCATCCGTGAGGAAATCATACGGTACTATACGCCGCTTCTTGAGCATCAGGACATTGCCCTCAAAACATTATGGTATCTATACCCCAATCTGGAAGACCATTACTCCGCTCTGGACTATGCAGTTTTAAGTGAGTTGGCTTGTTCTGATCTTGGCCAGTTGCGTCTGTCCGAGATCAACCCCGAAATCTGTGATGAACTTCTTAGCAGACAATACCCCGAAAGAAGCAGAGAGCAATTATGGAGATATGTGGAGATCATCTCTGTTGCTTTAGATCAGGCTGTGAGTTTTGGTTACTGCTCTCACAATCCGTTGGCACCCCTTCTTAGTGACCGCTCACTACAAGATAAACTCTTTGCCCAAGTCAGAAGCGCTTTAACAAAAAAGCACTTTACCAGCGATGAACTGTTCCATGTGTATGATACAATAAATCAGAAACTGGATAATCATGAGCATGAGTATATCGGGGTGCTGATTCGTTTGCTTACTGGTCTTGATTGCAACACCGTCTGCGGGTTGCAGTGGAGAGATATTTCACTAAGCAAGACGTACCAGTTTTATAGGTTCTTTGTCGTCCGCCAAACCACAAACGATGGCAGTCAAACAAGTGGATTCAAAAGTCTTACTGACTATCGCTGTATCCCGTGTGTTTCATCCTTGACTGAACGCATACTCCAATACAAGCAAGAAATCGCTGCCACCGGTGGAACAATCTCACCATCGGATTATATTCTATCTCCATCCTCCTCTGCACCTTGTCGCCCGCGAAAGTTGGCTGAGATCAGCAAAGAGATCGTTGCCGAAGCTGGCATTAACGACAGAATAATAGAAGTACCTGATATAGAAAATGGGACAAAGGAAACCAACCTCAATCGTTATGGCGGTGATTTCTTCCGTGAAAACTTTCGTCATTGGGCCTTAACATTTGCAAATCTCACTCCAGACGAGGTCCAGTATTTGCTTGGAAATAAACCCGCAACAACATTTGGGATCTTTTACTGCGACTATTTAAATGAAGCATCACAACTGATGATGCACGTCAAATTGCAGCGGCTGGATGCTTTCCTCCGCAGAGAAAACGCTGGTGGAAAGATATACCGTTTGCCCGCTAATAACGATTTGCATAAAGATTTCGCACCCGCCGGCTCTTATCCCCGCCAGTTGATCATCTCGCTTTCCCCCGCACGTGGAAAGCGTTCATCACCAATCACCATTAATCTCCACAGCTTACACGGAGCGGACTATTACGCAGACTGCCTCTCAAGCGCTGATGAACAAAAGGAGAAATGATAATGAGCAATACTTATTATATTAATCCACATTTCACCGGTCTAGCGCATGATGGGAGCTGCACTTTTGCTGGCATACTCAACAAGTATTTCAGCACACTTGACGAGTATTCACGGGAATGGAATGATAACACGGCAGAAAGCTATCTGAACGATTACAACAATCGTATCTTGCCGATAATCGAGAATTTGTTTGGGCTGGAAAAACCCATAGCGTCATTCACAGAAGAGGAGTTTGAAAAGATTCTTAATACGCTTTCTCTGCAATACCATTATAGGGATTCAACCATTCAACATTATCGTTTTCTCCTCTGGGTAGTCTACCGGGCAGGTTTTGAACACGGACATTATGTGGACAGCATTTTTTGGGGTGAGCTTTCCGATGCATCAGAGCTGGACACAGAGGAACACAAAGCCGCCGCCATGACCCGTATCCGGAAATCATTCACCATAGAAGAGGAGATCAAACTCATCCGGTGGTTTCAAAATCTAAAACCAGATACTGTTTCCGGCGAAGATATTGGTCTCGCAATTATGTTATTTCAGGGACTCCGAAATAACGAGACGTGCGGGCTCAGCTTTCAGAGTATCCGAACACTTCCCAGCCCGATGAATATCCCGGTAGTGGACGTATTTCAGACCACCAAGCGGGACAGCAACGAACTGAAGATAGGCGGAAAGACTCGAAATGCTCCCCGCATACTGCCCCTATTTGAGCCTTTATATCATTTCCTTCTGGAACGCAAAGATTACCTGTCCAAAGTCCCTGTTCCTTCTGACTTGAGCCAATTACCAATAGTATGCAAAGGTAATGATTTTACCGTTCGTGCAAATACGCATGATCTGACCAGAGCCGGACATTTGCTTTTCGAGAGAGTT
>CANRLX010000156.1 GCA_947631615.1 uncultured Acetatifactor sp. | reverse complement strand
CCGTGGTAAACAGCATAAAGTCCACGGTTTCCAGTGTGTTTGGTAACATCTGGAGCAGCATAAAGGGGACGATGGGCAATATCGTGAACACGATAAAAAGCGGATTCAATAACGCCATCAGTTTTATCACCAGCCTGCCGTCCAAAGCCCTCCAGTGGGGCAAGGACATCATCATGGGCATCGTAAACGGCATCAAAAGCTGCATCAGCGCAATCGGGGACGCTGTATCTTCTGTTGCGAATAAGATCAAGTCCTTCCTGCACTTCTCCGTGCCGGACGAGGGGCCGCTTACGGACTACGAAAGCTGGATGCCGGATTTCATGAAGGGACTGGCAAAGGGCATCGAGGACAGCCGGAGCATGATACAGAGCGCGATGGACCATGTCGCGTCCGACATGACCGTCAGCCCGACGGCGGAGGTCAGCACAGTGGATATTTCGGGAGGTTCGTCTGACAGAGGCGCTTCCGCGCCTGCGTCTGGCATAACGATAGAGATCAGGGAGATGAGTGTGCGGAGCGACGACGACATCCGCAAGATTTCCCAGCAGCTTTACCGGCAGCTCCAGCAGGGGCGCAGGGCGAATGGGTATAATTAGGGACCCCGCAAAGTCGCAGACTTTGCGGGGAGAGGAGGAGCAGCGGAATGAGTGAGCTTTTGCCGCTTGCGGCGAAACGAGCGATATGCAGCTTGCGACAACGAAAGGGGGTATGAGCAATGGGCTTTACGTTTGACGGTACAACATCAAAGAGCATGGGGATCGCCACCAGGATGGCGACGGAGAACCGTGTGCCGGAACTGAACAACAGGACGATAAAGATAGCGGGATGCGACGGGCTGCTTGACCTGGGCGCGTCCCTCTCAGAGCGGATCATCCCCATTTCCTGCTTCATCCCGCCGAAACGGACGGCGGCGGAGCTTCTGGAGTGCAAGGATAATATCATAAGCTGGCTGAACCCGGACAAGGGGCTGTGTGAGTTTTCCCTCGATACTGAGTCTGGGAGAGTTTATTACGCAAGGCTGCAGAGCGGCGTGACCTTCGAGCGGGTGGTGCGCTTCTCCGCCACCTTCGACCTGACCTTTTTCTGCCCTGACCCCTACGGCTATGCTGTGGAGGATGATGTTTTTACCATCACGGAGACGGGCAGCCGGACGGTCACGCGCACCAGGGGCAACGCGGAGTCAAAGCCGGTTTACCGCTTAAAGGGCGTCCTTTCGTCCGGCACGGGAAAATACATTACGATAACCACAAACGGAAAGGAACTGAAGATCGTGAACGCTGTCCTTTCCGAGGATGAAACGCTCGTGATAGACGCGGACAAAATGACGGCGTGGGTGGAGGATTCCGGCGGGAACACGCTGCGCAACGCCCTGCCGTACATTGACGAGCTCAATTTTCCCGTGCTGAACGCCGGGGGCAACACGGTGTCCGTAGAGACTGCGGACGCCACGTTTACGGAACTGAAGATACTGGCAAAGAGCCGATGGAGGTGAGCAAAAATGGCGCTGAAAATAATTCTGAATACACAGACCGACTTCACGGGCGAATTTCCCGTACAGTATGCAAAATCCGGGCTGTGGCGGTTCAATGAGACCGATGTGGATGAGGACGACTGTGTTTCGGATTCCTCCGGCTGCGGCCGAAAGGCGTATATCAATAAATGGCATGGCACAACGGCATCCTTCTATGACGGTATCCTCGGTCGCGGTATCCGTTTCAACATAAACAACCCTTCCACGGAGCAGACCTATCTTCAGATCACCAACGACGGCTCCATCTTTCAGAACATTGGCAGGCGCATCATCGTGGGCGGCTGGATGCGTCCCACGACATATTCCGTGGGAAACACCTTCTGTCCCATCATTGGTACGAGAAACGGTCCGGGCAATCCCATCTTTTATCTGTCCCTCTACAATGGAAGGCCGCGCCTTATGCTGTACAACGAGAGCGGCGGTTCCATACTCGACGAATCGGTGACGCTGCCGTTCAATCTGGAGAACGCCACATGGTACTTTATCGCGGCTGTCATTGAGCCGGAAAACCGTATTGCCCACTATGTTGTTGGGAACAGAGAAACAGAAAAAATATTTATCTCAGAAGCATTGACTCTGACAGGTGAGTTAAACCGCTCCTGCACAGCGGACATAATCATGGGGATGCTGCAAAACAATTACTGGTACGCGGGCATTTTCGATGACTGGTTTCTGGACGTGGACTCCGAACTCACCGCCGAGGACTTGGCGGACTATTTCCGCTCCGCGATATGCGCCAACGGTGGTGATACTGCGGGTGACGTGGACGCCATTACCACAGCCGGTGCAGTCACGCTCCGCGCCGCAGACGGCAAATACCCGGAAAGCGGTGTGCTTTACACAAAAGCCGTTCCCTGCGGCATCTCCGGCACGGGCAAAATCTCCGTGACCAGCGAGACGGAACCCGGCGTGACTGCTGTTTCCGTCATAGAAACGGCGGTCAGCGACGATCTGGAAACGTGGAGCGGCTGGATGGCGGTTGGCGACGACGGCAGGCTGCCGCCCCCTAACGGAGCATATATCCGATTCCGGGCGACGCTCACCACAACAGACACTTCCAAAACACCGAAGCTCATCGACATACGCCTGTATGACATCCCCAAATCCCCGTATGAGAAGATCGGCTACGCAAGGCCCGTGGTGCTGGATAAAAACGGCGCGTGGGAGGCTGTTCTTGAAAATGCCTATGACATCATCGTGACCGGGGAGATCAACGGCGAGGACACGCTGTCCTTTTTCATTCCGTTTGAAGATCCCAAGCGGAAGTATATCGACAATGAGAAAAAGATCCAGATCGTGGACGACGTCTATATCATCCGCACGGTGACGGACACCAAGGACTCATCCGGCGGCGCCGTGACCGAAGTGTATGCCGAAGCCGAGTTTTACGATCTCGCCTACTCCCTCCGCAAGGAAGAGAAGACCTTTGACGCTGAGACGGCGGATGCGGCTATGGCGTATGCCCTGGAGGGTACGGAGTGGAGCGTGGGGACGGTCAATGTCTCCACCAAGCGCACATGGACTTCCACGGAGAAGAACGCTCTGGCAATTTTAAGGGCTGTGGCGGATATCCACGGCGGCGATCTGGTCTTTGACTGCCCGAACCGGCTGGTGCATCTGCTGACCTTGAGCGGCAAGGACAGCGGCGCGCTGTTCATGTACGGCAAGAACATGAAGGAGATCGAGCGGACGGTGGACACAACGGGTCTTGTCACGAGACTTTACGCTGTCGGTGCGGACGGCATGACCTTTGCCGACATCAACGGCGGGAAAGCCTATGTGGAGGATTTCACCTATTCCTCCGAGGTGCGCGTTTCCTCCCTGGACTGCTCCGCTTTTACGAATCCTTACCAGATGCTGGAGTTTACGCAGATGCGCCTTGCCGACTACTGCAGGCCGACCGTCTCCTATGTGCTGAAAGCGATGGACCTGTCCGTGCTGACGGGCTATGAGCATGAAGCGTGGGAACTTGGGGACTATGTGCGTGTGGAGGACAAAGACCTGAATGTGTCGGTCACTACCCGAATCGTGCGTCGGGAATACAACCTGCAGGAGCCGTGGAACACGGTGCTGGAACTGTCCACCACGCTGAAGAACCTGGGCAGCTCCACCAGCAAGTGGGACAACGCCGCTGATTCCTTAGAGGGCGTCAGCGTAGTGTCCAGCGAGGACATAGCGGAGCTTGTGCCGTTCAACCATCTGCGGAATTCCCGCGCCGACGACGGGCTTGCCTACTGGACCTCCTCCGGCTTTGAAGCGGACGGTGAAAATGGGGCAAGCGGCACGGCTTCCTTTAAGGCAGAGGGTGTTCCGGGAATGACCAAAAGCCTCTCGCAGACGGTGTATCCCGCCAGCCGGGACAGCTATACGCTCTCGGCGCAGATCGCGTCCGAAAACTTAAAGAAGCTCTCGGATGATTCGCAGGTCGGCATTGAGATCGTGCTGGAATACGAGGACGGAAGTACGGAAACAAGGTTCATTGACCTTTACTGACGGGAGGTGGCTGTCGTGGTATTTTTCTCAAGGACATCGGCGAAGATCACGCCGGAAAATTCCGGCTCATCAAGGCTGAAATCCATCACCGTCCGCGTCTGCATAACCAACTGCACGGGCGATTTTTACATCACGGACCTCCTCCTGCAGGGCGGTTCCGTATCGATCGGATGGGTGGGGCATCCTTCGGAAATCAGGTGGACGCTGGATGGCTAAGCCTGCGTTTATCCGTCTGGCAGAGGTCATAAACAAGCACGAGGATAAACGTGTCGTGAGCGTGACGGTGATTCCCACCATCACCGGCTGTTCCGGCACGATCTGGATCACAGACTTGCAGCTGCAGGAAGGGGTCGTGCTGTCCGGCTACGCTCCCCACACGGAGGTCA
>CANRLX010000155.1 GCA_947631615.1 uncultured Acetatifactor sp. | reverse complement strand
ACGGCTTCGCACCACTCGGTACGGCTTTCCTCACCGGGAACCTCCACCGCAAGGTGCTGGAACCAGCAGTCTTTCGCCGCGCCGTGCCAGTGTTTTACATTTGCAGGAATATTCACGACATCGCCGGGGCGGAGTTCCTGCGCCTCCTTTCCTTCCTCCTGATACCAGCCGCGACCGGCAACACAGAGTAGCATTTGTCCGCCGCCGCGCCTCGCTGTGTGGATGTGCCAGTTGTTGCGGCAGCCGGGCTCAAAGGTCACGTTGAACACCGGTACCTGCGCTGTAGAAACAGGCGCGAGATAGCTCTGCCCGATGAAATACTGTGCAAACGCATCGTTCTTCTGTCCGACGGGGAAAACGGAAAGATCTTTTGCCGGAGCACCTTCATCTTCGCCGTAGACTTCCGCAATCAGCGGAAATGCACTCCACGCTTTGGGCCAGCCGCAGTAAAAGGCAAGCTGGGTGACGATCTCCACCGCCTCCGTCTTGGTAACGCCGTGTTCCTTGCCTAGCGCAAGGTGGCTTTTTAGCTGCGGGTAAAGCCCCGCCGAGAACAGCGCCGCTATGGTGACCATACTTCTGTCTCTGGGCGAAAGCTTATCTTCTCTCGACCATACCTCTCCGAATAATACGTCGTCATTCAGCTCCGCAAATTTGGGTGCAAGACTGCCAAGCCTGTCACGTCCTGCCGTTTGTTTCTTTGCCATAGTGATTCCTCCTTATCTGCACTCATTCAGAACTGCCAGCAATTCTTCTTTCGTAAATTTCTTACAGCAGCCTCCGGTCAGCACCGTGCTGTCCGCGATCGCTTTATAATCAATGTCCTCTGCGATTCCCATCTCAGAGAAAGTTTCCGGCAGTCCGACTTCCCGTATAAATGCCGCCAGAGAATCCAGAAACGCATTGGCAAGTTCTTCTTCCGATTTTCCGTCCGGATCAATGCCCCAGACGTTTACCGCCAGCCTTGCAAACTGGGGCGCCGCTTCCGGAAGCATATAGCAGTACAGCACCGGATGAATCACTGCCAGCCCCTGCCCATGGTTGCAGTCGGTATAAGCGCCAAGCTGATGCTCTAACATATGCGCCTGAAAATCCGTGACCTTTCCGATCTTTAAGATCCCGTTTTCACCCATCGCCGCCGCCCAGACAAGCTCGCTTCTCGCCTGGATATCCTGGGGATTCTTTAACGTTTCCCGCAGATTGCGGATGATATTTCTCTGGCAGGCTTCGTTGATCTCGTCGGAGAGATTCGTCTCCCGCGGAGATCCCATATAGGTCTCCATACAGTGGGACAGCGCGTCAAAAGAGCCGGAGACGACCTGTTTCATGGGCATGGTCATCGTATAGGCCGGATCGAGGATGGCAAAATCATAAAACGCACCCCACAGCGGCCCTTTGACCTTCTTTTCCTCGTGGGTGATCACCGCGCCGTTGTTCATCTCCGCGCCGGTGCCGAACGCCGTCACCACAGCGCCCATCGGAATCAAATCCACGGGGCCGCCGTGCTTTACGGTTTCCAGCTCCCACAGATCCTCGTCCGTCCTGGCCTGTGCAGACACGACCTTACAGCAGTCGATGACACTGCCGCCGCCCACGGCGAGGATAAAGTCGATCTTGTTCTCACGGGCGATCCGTGCGCCTTCCTGCACCTTGGCATAGGTGGGATTGGACATGATTCCGGAAAATTCTGTGACCTTCTTTCCGGCGTCGGCGAGAAGCTTCCTCAATTCCTCGTAAACGCCGTTCTTTTTGATGGAGCCGCCGCCATAGGCAAGCATCACGTTTTTTCCCGCTTTCGCAAGCTCTGCCGGCAGATTCTTCTCCGCCGCTTTTTCTCCAAAATAAACCGTTACGGGATAGCGGTAGGTAAATGTGTTCATGGTTGAAAACCTCCTATCAAGTCGTATTTGGATTGTAACTGAGCCCCTTTATCTTCGTCCATGCAGCGCCCGGACAAAATTCGGATCGAAATGATTGACAATCTCGCTGTGCCCGATGTCAAACGGTGCGATTGCCTTCATTTCTTCCTCGGTAAGATGAAAATTCCAGATGTCGAAATTCTGTTCCATGCGATCCTTGTGCGTGGACTTCGGGATCACGACAACGCCCCGCTGTACATTCCACCGCAGAGCAACCTGAGCGGCAGATTTCCCATACTTTTCGCCGATCTGAGTCAGAACCGGATCCGTAAAAATCCCATGCTTCCCCTCCGCAAAGGGTCCCCATGCCTGCGGCTGCACTTCGTATTCTTTCATGAGGGAAAGTGCGTCCGGCTGCTGGAAAAACGGATGCAGCTCCACCTGATTCACCATGGGCAGGACTTCCACCGTCTCGCAGAAATCGGCCAGCACATGGGGATAAAAGTTGCAGACGCCGATGGCGCGGATGCGGCTCTCCTTGTATAATTCCTCGAGCGCACGCCATGCGCCGTAATAGTCGCCCATGGGCTGATGCAAAAGATAAAGATCCAGGTATTCCAGACCCAGCTTTTTCAGTGAAATTTCAAAGGCACGTTTCGCGCCTTCATAGCTGGAATCCGACACCCACAGCTTGGTGGTGATAAATAAGTCTTCCCGGCAGGCGCCGCTCTTTTTTATCGCCGCGCCGACTGCTTCCTCGTTTCCATAGGATGCCGCCGTATCGATCAGGCGATAGCCCACACTAATGGCATCTAATACCGCCTGTTCGCACTCTTTGGGATCGCGCATTTGAAAAACACCGAATCCCTCCATAGGCATTTTGATGCCGTTGTTCAAAATCGTGTATTCCATGATAAACTCCCTTCTGTCGGTTTCCTGATGATAAATCACAACCGTTCAGCCCGCACCCATAGACACCTGCAAAACCGTACTGGCGCGTTCGTGTCCTGGCGCGTTCGTGTCCTGCCGGATGAACGGTTATTACAGATCCGGCCCCAGCTCCATATTTGCGTAGGCGGCGATCATTTCCGGAGTTGCCGTATAGTACCTCTTGTTTTTGTTCACCTTAGCGATCTGTGCCATATCTTCGTCAGAAAGAACAAAGTCAAAAATATCGAAATTGTCGCGGATATGATCCGGGTTCTTGGAGCCGGGAATCACCACATTGCCGCTCTGAATATGCCAGCGCAGGATGATCTGTGCATTGGTCTTGCCGTACTTTTTCGCAAGCTCCGCAAATACCGATTCCTCCCGCAGGCTCTTGTCGCCGTGCCCCAGCGGATACCATGCCATCAGGCCCATGCCTGTCTCGGCAAGGATCTTTTTCAATTCCGTCTGCGGATAGTACGGGTGCGCTTCCACCTGAACCACCTGGGGTTTCAGCTCCATGGTATCAATAGCCTCTTTCAAAAGCTCCTCGGGGAAATTGGAAAGACCGATAGCTTTCACCTTGCCTGCCTTGACCGCCTTTTCAATGTTCCGGTAGCCCTCGCGCCAGTTGGCGGTTGGCTGATGCAGGAACAACAGATCGATATAGTCCGTGCCAAGACGGGCGAGTGTTTCGTCCACCGCCGTTTCCTTTTCATAGACCGTGGGCCAAAGCTTCGTCACCAGAAAAATTTCTTCTCTCGGCACACCGCTCTTTTGGATGCCCCGGCCGGTGCCGCTCTCGTTCATATAACCGTTTGCCGTGTCGATCAGGCGCACCCCGCTTTTTAATGCGCTCTCCACAGACGCCTCCGCCTCTGCAGGGGACATCATAAACACGCCGATCCCAGCCATAGGCATTTTGATCCCGTTATTCAATGTAATATACTCCATGATAAATACCTCCTACTATTGGTGTATTGTTTGTTTGTAATTCTATCTTAATCCTCCACGCCTGGCAGCGGAAGTCTCGATTAGTTCAGCAGTTCTTACTACAGGTTGGAACTGTAATGGCAGCTATTTTCTGCCCATGAAAATCGCAAAGTAAAAAATCCCCGCCTGTAACACAGCTTTACAGGCGGGTTAAATATCCGAAAACTCGTTATTTTAATTTCGCGCCGTCCTTGAAAGCGTTTCCCACTTTTTCGCCCAGGCGGATATAGGCGGCCGCAGCAGGATCAAAGATGATGGCATCCAGCTTTTTGTAGTCCACGCTGCCGTCCGTCAAAATGCTCTCATCCGCGCTGACATTGACGATCTCACCGATCACATTGCCGTCCTCGTTGCATTTTAGAAAGTTACATTCCAGCGTCAAAGGCAGTTCATTGATGATCGGCGCATTGACAAATTCACTTTTCACCGTGGTAAATCCCGCTTTTTCCATTTTATTCGGCTCCTGATTGGCGGAGACGATCCCCACATAATCACAGGGTACGACGGTTTTCGCAGTGGCGAAGCTTACCGTAAATGCACCTGTCGCTTTGATGTTGTCTGTGGTCTTGTGGGCGCTTAAGCACAGCATAACGGTATTTGCGCCGTACTGCCCGCCCCATGCCGCATTCATCAGGTTTGGCTTTCC
>CANRLX010000154.1 GCA_947631615.1 uncultured Acetatifactor sp. | reverse complement strand
GTTCCCACGATGATCTGCACGCCCCGAAGCGCCAGGATCTGTCTGCCGATCTCCTGCCCTCCATAGACGGGCAGGACCTTGATCCCGCTCATATATTTCGCCAGCCTGCGAAGCTCCTCCGCCGCCTGGATCGCCAGCTCCCTGGTGGGACATAAGACGATCACCTGCAGATGCTTTGACTCCGGATCCACCTTCTGAATCGCCGGAATCCCAAAGGCGGCCGTCTTACCCGTGCCGGTCTGCGCCTGCCCGATCAGATCCCTTCCCTCCAGAAGCTCGGGAATCGCCTGCTCCTGAATGGGCGAGAGACGCTCAAATCCCATCTCCCGGATCGCCCGCAGCACGCGCTTGTCCAGCCGGTCCGCAAAGACCTCCGGATCGCCCGCCTCCCTCTTTTCTTCCGTCTCTTTTGTCTGTTCCTCCTCGCCGGCAGGCTGCTCACCAAGCCCCGCCGCGGGAACGTTCGTCACTGTCTTCTCCCTGTTTGCTTTTTTCCATAAACCGTTCACTCAGCTATCCTCTTTCTCTTCCCTTTTGACCCCTCTGCCGTTCTCTGCATCTGCCTGCAGCACTATGCCCCTATCGTCATTTTGCCGCTACACGGCCGCATGGAACCAGAACACCTTGCACACGGGACAATCCCTGTCCTTCTTCATTATGTGCGGCACATGGGCAGGCACCATAAAGGCGACCCCCGGCTCCAGCGCGATCTCCTCGCCGTCGATCAGCGCCTTCCCGTACCCCTCCAGAACCAGAAAACCCTCCTGATCCTCGTGGCTTCTGGGGATGTCATACTCCTCCCTGGTGTAGAAGGAAACGCCGCAGCTGCTTCCGTTCACGCACCCGTGGCGCTCGTCCAGAAGGGTGTAACCCGTGCGCTCCCCCATCTCCCGAATCACTTCGTCCAGCTTCACATAAGGTATCATATCGTTCACTCCTCAAAAAGGCAGGATATGCACGGATATCTGCATCCGACATTCCTGCCTTCCCTATCCCATTATCCTGTGTCTGCCTCTTACTTCTTCTCGGTCTTTCTGCCCTTCCTTGCGGCCGTCTTGTCCTCGGCAGCCTTCTTTGCTGCGGTTTTTTTGGCCGCCTTCTCCTGGCTGTTTAACTCCTTTAAGAACGCCGCTTTGCCCAGGTTGCCCTCCGCCTTGATCTTTCCGGTCAAAAATGCCTTGACGGGATCCAGATCACCATGCGCGATCTGGAGAATGATGTCCGCCGACGCGGTCACGAGCACATCCCTGTCGTAGTACTCATAGGGCTCTACGCTCACCTTTCCGTCCTTGATCTCCAGGTAGAAGGCGCCTTCCGCCTCGCCGGTCACATTGAACTGAAACGCTACATGGTCATTCAGCTTGCTGGCGTCTACGCCCTCATAGGCCTCCCTGACCTGACTCACTAATTCTTCGTATGTCATGCTTCTTTCCTTTCTCATCCAAACAACAGTTTCTCTAAAAATATTTTTTATGAAAAAGGAATCTGAGATATCCCTCCCAAATTCCTGATTCGCGTAGCGAAGGAGAGATTCGAACTCTCGACACCACGGGTATGAACCGTGTGCTCTAGCCAACTGAGCTACCTCGCCATATACCAACAAGCGTTGGAGTGGAACCTATAGGGCTCGAACCTATGACCCTCTGCTTGTAAGGCAGATGCTCTCCCAGCTGAGCTAAGATTCCAGAAAGCGGCTGCGCCGCAGCCGACTTTGTTAGTATACAATGTAACCTGTTTTTTGTCAACAACTTTTTTTGCGGGCTCCGCCGCTTTCTCCGTTTGGCACGCCCCTTCCCTACATCCTTTCCGGCGCGCCAAACCCCAGGACGTCGATACAGGTCTCCAGAATATCCCTGGTGAGCACCAGAAGCGCGATCAGGCCGGAGCGCTTCGCCTCATCCTCCTCCTTCAGGATATTGGTCTCGTGATAGAAGTGGTTGAAGGCGTTGGACAGATCGTAGATGTAGGCGCATATCCTGTGGGGCGCCGTCTCTTCACAGGCTGCCGCCATCACGGCGTGGAACTGCGTCAGCTGAAGCATCAGAGCCTTCTCCGACTCGTTCTGGGCCTCCCGCAGAGCGACCTGCGACAGATTGCCCCCCTGCTCCTTAAACTTGTTGAGGATGGATTTGATGCGGGTGATGGTGTACAGGATATAGGGGCCCGTGTCCCCCTCAAAGGAGGTGAAACGGTCCAGGTCGAACACGTAATCCTTGGACGCCTGGTTGGACAGATCGCCGTACTTTAAAGCGGATACCGCCACGATCCCTGCCACCTTCTCCGCCTCCTCGTCCGAGATCTCATGCCCCTTCTCGCGTCCCTCCAAAATCTTTCGGTACATCTCCTCCTGGGTCTCGCGGATCAGATTCTCCAGGCGCATCACGCCGCCGTCCCGGGTCTTAAAGGGCTTTCCGTCCTTGCCGTTCATGGTGCCAAAGCCCAGGAATTTCAGCTCCGTGTCCTTCTTCACCAGCCTGGTCTTGCGGGCGCAGCGAAACACCTGCTCGAAATACAGATCCTGCCGCTTGTCCACCACATAGATAATGGCGTCCGGCTGATACAGGTTCATGCGCTCCAGGATCGTGGCCAGATCCGTGGTATTGTAGAGGGACGCCCCGTCCGATTTTAAGATCATGCAGGGAGGGATCTCCCTGGTGTCGGTCTCCTCCTTCACGTCCACCACCAGAGCCCCCTCGCTCTCGTGGGCATAGCCCTCCTCCTTCATATACTGCACCATATCCGGTATCAGCGCCTGCACGTTGCTCTCTCCCTTCCAGAGATCGAACTCCACGTTCAGGCTCGCGTAGTTTTTCTTCAGATCCGCCACGGACACGTTCAGCATATGCCTCCACAGGGCGCGGTAGCCGGGCACGCCGCTTTGCAGCTTCACCGTGGCCTCCATAGCGCGCGCCTTGTACTCCGGATCCTCCTTGGACCTGGCGCTGGCCGCCGGATAGATCTCCTCCAGCTCCGAGATCGTAAACGGAGGCTCCTCGGGATATTCCCCGCTGTAGCTCTCGTCAAAATAGATCAGATCCGGCTTTCGATCCTGCAGCCCCACGATATTGAGCCCCATCTGCAGGCCCCAGTCGCCCAGGTGTACATCGCCGATCACCTCGTGTCCCGCGTAGCGGTAGATGCGCTTGATGCTCTCGCCGATCACAGCGGAGCGGATATGTCCCACATGGAGCGGCTTCGCCACGTTGGGCCCGCCGTAGTCGATGATGATCCTCTTTGGCTTCGCCGGCATATCCAGCCCAAACTTGGGATCCGTCTCCATCTCCTCCAGATAGCGGAGCAAAAACGCCTCCGACACCTTCAGGTTCAAAAACCCGGGGGCCGCCGCCTCCACGCTTCCGAACATCCGGTTCCCTGCAAGCTTCTCCGCCACGTCGTTTGCGATCGCGATGGGAGCCTTCTTATATTTTTTTGCGCACGCCATAGCGCCGTTACACTGAAATTCACACAGATCCGGACGGTTGGAGAGCGTCACCTTCCCCATTCCGGCATCGTAGCCCGCCGCCGCAAATGCCTGTCCCATCTCCTCTGTCAGCAAATCCAAAATTTTTTTCATGATCCGTCTCCTCGCATCCCTCTTTGGTCAGCCGCGCCGCCGGCCTCTCTCCCTCTCCGCCTTCGAGAAGGCGCAGCCGCAATAGTCCTGCCGGTACAGTCCGTACCGGGCGGACAGCTCGACCGAGCGCCTGTAACCGTCCTTTTTCTTAAAATCCGACATAAGCCACGGGACTCCAAGCTCCTCCGCCAGGCCCGCCCCGATCCGGTTTAATGCCTCCGCGTTCTTCAGCGGACTGATCGTGAGCGTCGTCCCAAAGAAATCGTAGCCTCCCAGGGCCGCCCGTCTTGCCGTCTCCCGAAGCCGCAGGTCAAAGCAGCGAAGGCAGCGCTCTCCTCCCTCCGGACAATCCTCATATCCCTTTGCCCTATCAAAGAAAAGCGCCGGATCATAATCCCCCTCCTCTATGCGAATGGGATACCCTCTGCCCTCCTCATTGTAGGCGGCGATCAGGCGCTTCTGCTCCTCCACCCGCCTTCGGTATTCCTCCCACTCGGAGATATTGGGATTATAATAAAACACGGTGATGGAAAAGTACGGGCAGAGATATTCCAGAACGTAACTGCTGCAGGGAGCGCAGCAGCTATGTAGAAAAAGGCGCGGCGGTCTGTTCTCTGCCGCGCCCCCGGGACCCTCGGCCCCGTTTCCGGAAATGCTCTCCAAAAGCTTCTCCAGCTCTCTCTGGAAATTTACCTTGTTCATACAGGCCCCTCTTGTCTCACGCTCTCACAGGGCTTTCCTCTATGCCTGCGTCCGCTTTTTGACCTTGAATAAGGTTTATTTTACCGCACTTTGTCCGGAATGTCCATCCAAAAATTTTACGATTTACTTCGCGCCCCGCAATTCATATCTCCTG
>CANRLX010000153.1 GCA_947631615.1 uncultured Acetatifactor sp. | reverse complement strand
TACTTGAACACGGTGGTCACATACTTCGGCGCCGGCAGGATCCCCCGCACGATCGCCTCCCCCAATGTCATTTCCGAGGCCACACAATTGTCGAAAAGCTCCTCCGATAAATCCCTGTTATTGTCAAGGTAACGCACCGCGGTAGCAGTCAGGCCAAGCATCAGAGCTGTGGGATACATTTCGCGCAGCCTCTGGACCCCCAAAGACCACTGCGCAGCGCCCGCACGGTGGAACTCATCGTACACAACGATGTCCGGTCGGATATCCGCCAGTTCCGGCTCACTCATGAGCATGAGCTTGGCGTAGGTATAGAACTTGATATTCTCCGGCTCATAGCCGGATGTCTTTTTCAAGTTTTCTAGCTGGGTCCTGAATATGTACTCGCTGGGGGAGAGCCAGCAGACGGTCTTGTCCGGCTCATCCTCACACAGCTTGAAAGCAATAAAGCTCTTGCCCGTCCCCGTGGGATGCACCACAGCCGCCTTGCCCGTCCTGGCCAGCATGGAGACCACGGCGTCATATGCTTTTTGGTTGTGCTCGTACAGTTCGATCACGCCGCCGCCTCCTTTCTGTTTCATCCGCTGACGCTCAAACGGGTCCGATCCGCTTTTCTCCTTCCCTATCGGCCGTGTTCGTCCGTTTATATTTCTTGGTCCTTCTGTCTATCTTTGCGTCCGGCCCCCAGATGTCCAGCTGCCGCAGCAAACGCCGCTGCTTTTCGCTGAGCTTCTGCCGGGAGGGATAGCCCTCCAGGATCCGCCGCTGCCGGTAAAGCCACGTGCCCAGCCATATGCCATCGTCGGTTTTGTAATCCCTGGGGATATCAGTACAGTCGTGCTCCTTCAGGTACTTTTGGCACAGCTCATACCGATACTCCCAGGACGATGCCTTATCCCAAACCATCCCGATGGCATCCAGACGGGCAATACGTTCCGGTGTAAGATTGGAAGCTCCTTGTTTGCGCTGCAGCCGCAGGTCCACGATCCATCTGCCTAAAGGCAAACTATCCTCTGTAAAATAGTTGCTTGTCAGATCCAGATCACCGTGGGCCTGGTAGTACTTCTCCGCCGCCCGATAGTTGGTCTCCCAAGACTCCGCGTGGCGGTTGCCCCAGAACATGCCAATGGCCTCCAGCCGCTCGACCTGCTCTTCCGACAACTCGCCGGCGCGACGGCTTCTCCGCAGCTTGCTTATCCACGAGCCTAAGGCATGACCATCCGGTGATTTATAGTCTGCCGGCACCAGCAGGTCGCCGTGTTCCCGGTAATACTCTGCCGCCCGCAGGTAGTTCCTCTCCCACTTCAAGTTTATGGCGCTCCAGTGCATGCCCAGCGCCTCCAACTCCGCCACACGCTCCGGCGTCAGCACCGTCTGCTTCTCCCCGTTGGCATACCAGCCGCGCATCCGGTTGACAAACGCTCCCAGGCGATATCCATCCGGAGACACATAGCGCACAGGCACTTCCAGGTCGCCGTGCTCCCGTGCATATTCCTCGCAATGGGCAAGCCCGCGGCTCCAGGATGCCTCCAGCCGGTTGTCCCACTTCATCCCGATGCTTTCCAGCCGGGTTACCTCCGATTCGGACAGCATGCCCTCTTTTTTGCGGGCCCGTTGGGCGACAAGCCACTCGCCCAGGTGTAAACCACTCTTTGTCCTGTAGGGTGCCGGGACTTGCAGATTGCCATTCTCGGCCGCATAGATACTGGCAGCCTGGAAGTACTGCTCCCAGCTGCTGGCAAGGCTTCTCTCCAGCCTCTCGAACAGCTCCCGGCAGTCCTGCACCTGCTCGCTGATCTCAAACCGCTCCGTCACGATCTCGTCGCCGCGGCCCTCAAGACGGTACTGCTGTACCACCAGCTCCATCTCCTCCTTGATGGAGTCGATGCTGCACAGTCCCTCGAAGTTGTTCACCACGTCGATGATGAGCGGCGTGGCGCTGTCGCCCGCCGTGAGCGCACGGCCGATCTGCTGCTTATAGATGGTAGGGCTGACCGTGGGCCGGAACAAAATGACGCCGGAGATGCCTTTGACATGCACGCCCTCGTTGAGCATATTGATGCAGTAAAGAAGCTTGAGCGCCCCGCTGTCATCTGCCTTGAATGCCGCGAACGCCTTGCTGGTTTCCGGGTCCGCAGAATAGGCCAAATAGGTGTGGATATCCGGGTTGACCTTGGAGAACCACTCATTGGTATAACTGCGAAGCTCCTGGATGTGGTCATAACTGGAGCAAAACAGGATGTACTTGCCGCCAGGATCGGGGATATGCTTGGCAAAGACCTTATCCAGGCCGTCCGCCTTTTCCAGCGCCCGACGCAGGGCCTCCAGATATCGCTCATTGGCGGCCCTCAGGCCTTCACCCCGGATATGTTCCACCTGCTCCTGAAGCCTCGTCAGCTCATTTTGATACCGAAACACTGTGGTCACATACTTCGGCGCCGGCAAGATCCCTCGCACGATGGCCTCTCCCAGCGTCATCTCCGAGGCGATATTGCCGAGGAACACCTCTTCCCCCATATCACGCTGAGAGTCCAGGTAACGCACACTGGTGGCAGTCAATCCCAGCAGCGGGATCGTGGGATACATCCTGCGGAATCGTTCGACCCCCTGTGACCACATCTCCGCGCCCACCCGGTGAAACTCGTCATAGACCGCTATTTCCGGTTTGATCTCGGCCAGCTCCACGTCGCTCATGAGCATAAGCTTGGCGTAGGTATAAAACTTGATATTCTGCGGCTCATAGCCGGAAATGTGCTTGAGGTTTTCAAGCTGGGTCTTGAATATGTACTCTGAGGGGGACAACCAGCAGATGGTCTTGTCCGGCTCGTCCTCGCACAGCTTGAAGGCAATAAAAGACTTGCCCGTCCCCGTAGGATGGACCACAGCGGCGAGCCCTTTTTCCGCCAGCATCTTCCGCACGGCGCGATAGGCTTCCCTATTGTGTTGGTAAAGCTCTATACCCATCACTGCCTCACTTCTCCTACCACATAATCCGCATTATGTGGTGCGAGGCATTCAGATGAGACGCAAAAAACAGCTGCTCATTTGCCGGAGCGGCAGATGAGCAGCCAGGTAAACCGTTGTGTATTCCGCAGTTTTTTCTTTTGCACACGACTAGAAAAGGCGTCTCCACTTTGGCGCGCCCACAATTAGACACCCTGCACAATTTTTTTACAAACAATGTCAAACCAGCTATTTCCAAGAGCTTCAGGGTTGACAATAAGGGTTTGGTTCGCTATAATTTGTGCGTCAGTTCACCATTATTATAATGTGTTGGTCACCACATAATGCGGATTATGTGGCTTTTTAGTAACCACGTAATGCGGATTATGTGGTGTCTTTATATCGTATTACAACAGCAGAGGCAGGCGTTCGATCTGCCTCTGCTGCTCTGTTCCTGTGCGTGTGGTATAGATGCGGGTCGTATCGATGCTGGCATGCCCCAGAATATCTGCCAGCCGCACGATGTCCTTGTATGTCCTGTAATATGTCCGGGCAAACAGATGCCGCAGGTTGTGAGGGAACACCTTTCCCGCACTGACCCTCGTCCGCGCTGCCAATTGCTTCATCATCTTCCAGATATTGCTCCGGTCCAGCGGTCGCCCTGTCCGGGTCACGAACACCTGTCCCTCGGTGATGCCCCTTTTCTCACAGTACTTTAACAGCGTTTTGCACAGCTTTCCGGGCAGCAGGATTACCCGTATCCTTCCTTTGTTTCTAATTTCCGCCTGGCCACGATGCAGGCTCTCCACCGTGACAGCCCGCACCTCACTGACACGTATCCCCGTAGCGCAGATGGTCTGCACCAGCAGCTCCAACCGTTCATTGCCGCGCTCTTTGGCCGCATGCACCAGCTGTTCATAATCCTGCCGCGTCAGTTCCCTTTCCCTGCCGCAAAACGTGCTCCGCGGGGCCTTTAGGTACCGCAGTTTCCACTCCGGATGCCCGGCAAACTCCACAAATCGGTTCACCGCCGCCAGCATAGAATTGACGCTGCTGGGGGCGTATTCCTCTTCCTGCAGATGCTTCTTGAACGCGATGAGCGTGGCCTTGTCCGCGATCTCCCCGCCGCAAAATGATACCAGCATACCCACATCGTGCATATATTTGGCCACCGTCGCCCCCGCACACTCCCTCTCCTGAAGGTCCGTCCGAAACTCCTCCATCGTCTTTCTCTCTGCCAGAAACATAAAAATGCCCTCCTTTCGCCCATTTTACACGAAAGAAGGATCGAATGTGGTACTTTGTCTCTCCGCACCAAGTACACATATAAGCATCAAAGAGACCGCCAGGAAAAAAGAAAGGCCGTGCCGTTGGGTACCCCCCAACGGCACGGTTTGTCATAAAGGTCTTTCGCGTGTTCCTTTCTTTCTGCGCGTTTGGAGAGATAAAAAGAGGCAGGCTCAGCCATCGTTTTCATCCTCCTCGTCGTCCCCAACATCCTCGCGGATCGACGCCAGATAGACGTTGGTGACGTCGGGTCTGTTATGGCCCAGCAGGTTGGATACCTCCTACTTTGCCTGTTGGCTGGACTCCCCCTGCGCTATGTG
>CANRLX010000152.1 GCA_947631615.1 uncultured Acetatifactor sp. | reverse complement strand
ATCACATGGGAATACCGCTCAATGGACATGTATTTTTCCACCTTCACGGTGCCGACCTGACTGATCTTTCCGATATCATTCCGCCCAAGATCCACCAGCATATTGTGTTCCGCAAGCTCCTTCTCGTCCGCCAGAAGCTCCTTCTCCAGCCGCCTGTCTTCTTCCTCCGTCTTCCCGCGCGGTCTCGTTCCGGCAAGCGGGAAGGTGTAGAGCTTGCCTTCTTCCAGCTTTACGAGCGTCTCCGGACTCGCTCCCGCAATCTCTCCGTCGGTTCCGGAAAAATAGAACATATAGGGCGAAGGATTTGTCGTGCGCAGCACCCTGTACGCATCCAGAAGACTCCCCTCCATCTCGGCCTCCAGGCGGTTTGACAGCACGACCTGAAAGATGTCGCCCTCCTTTATATAATGCTTGCCCTTTTCAACCATCCTACAGTACGCTTCCCTGTCAAAAAGCGGCCTGAAATCCGATTTCAGCTTAAGCGGCACATGCTCCGACTTTTCCCCGCTGCGCAGAAGCTGTCTCATTCCCTCCAGCTCCAGCGCGGCCTTATGGTAATTTGCATCTATATCGTCGGTCTTTATGTTTGTGATAAGGACTATCTTCTGTCTGTAATTGTCAAAGGCGATGACCTTGTGGAACAGCATAAGGTTTACATCCTGAAAGCCCTCCTCGTCCATGGCGTCCAGCCTTAGCGAGGGCTCGCTGTATTTGATGTAATCATATGAAAAATATCCCACAAGTCCTCCGGTAAAAGGCGGCAGGTAATCCATCCTGGGACTTTTGTTTTCATCTATAATACCGCGTATACATTCCCTGATATCCTCCGTGGTCGTCTGGGTCGTCAGAGGCGTTTTGATCTGCACCTTTCCGTTGTAACACGTGATCTCAAGCAGTGGATCATATCCCAGAAAGGAATATCTGCCCCATCGCTTGCTGGCCTCAGCGCTCTCCAAAAGATAGGCGTGCCCGCTCACCTTTTTTAAGATCCTAAGCACCTCAATAGGCGTTGAGGTGTCGGAAAAAACTTCGGTACTGACGGGGATTACTCCGAAATTCTGCCCGTCAGCAAGACTTTTACATTCCTCCAATGAAGGCCGCAGTTTCATTTTCAAATCCTCCGTTTCCCGCGGGAAAAATTTTCAAAGCTTAAATCTTGCCGCGAATCGTACGCCGCACCGCAAAAGGCTCCCGCACACCCCGCGCCGGTGCATAAGCGGCAGAACACACAAAGCCCGCCCTCAACAGACTTTGATCTGTCAAGGACGGGCTAATTTTAATCACCCGCGGTGCCACCTTGTTTCACTCATGTCAGAGTGCCCTCACGGAATACCATCATATTCCCGACATCTTACGCGTGTCACACGTCGCGGAATACTCGGAATAAAACCCTTTCCCCGCGCCCTCCGTGGTCCATTTAACAGCCTGCGTTCCGACCTTTCTCAGCCTGCGGTCTCTCTGTAGGGGCACTAACTGTTTTTATCTCCACATCAACGGTTTTGCTTCGCATTATTAAATTACATGACTATCTTACTCCTCAGAGCAAAAGGTGTCAAGATTTTTTTCACTCTGAGTTACAACTGAATTACACGTCAGCCCGTTTTTCCGCTCCTTTAGTTGTCCGCGGAATCCGGTACAAGCTGTACGTGAACCGTATTTTCATCCATCACCGCCTGATCGAAAGGCGTACCGTCCAGCTTCCTATAGATGTCGTCCCCTATGTGCTTAAAGCCCTCGTTGACTGTAAATCCCCAACCGTCAATGATACTTCCCATAAATGACGAAATATCCTCGGAAAGATCCCATATGGTACCTTCCTTGTCTATCACCCAGCAACCCTCCCCATATGCTAAGTATAAGACAGCCACGCCATCATCATAATATGTCTGCCCTATATACAAATCACCGGTATCAAGGACAGATGGTTCAAAGACAAAATTGCCCGTTTGGTCTACAAAAGTATAATAAGACTTGCCATCCGCTCCCATCAGTAGGAGCGGTACTGCGTATTCGCCCTTGAAATCGTATAAGCCCCAATAATAGGAGACACCCTCGGGAAGTTCAGGGAACGGTACCACCAGCTCCATGTTACGATCATACCATCCGCTGTATCCTTCCTGGTAATACCATCTTGTTGCATCGATATCTCTTATCTTTTGCGCCATATTCCTCGCTTTTTCCGTTTCAACTGTATTCTCCGCATTATAAGAAATGAACTTATTAAGGAAGTTATCTAAAGTATGCAGATTAGTGGAAGCGACTGCATCTGCACCCTGATGGCGGAAATAATGATCTACAAGCTCTGTCACCGTCTCCTCTTCTCCCATAAAGAGAAGTCTTCCATTGTCGACATACAAAACATTTTCTTCCCCAAAAGGCCCTCTATAAATAAAACCGTTTTTTACATAACCAACACCTGAACCATATACTATATCATCATCAATAGCAATCTCATCTGTCAGCTTGTTTCCATTCTTATCTATAACGTACATCACAGCACTGTTCTCCGAAAACGTGCTAGTATACTTCGCAATCAGGTACATACCTTCTCCTGACGCAAGCAGACTTAGCTCCGTGGAATCGTCCCCGTCATCACTGGATGTGAGCAGCTCGCCCGTCGTGCTGTAAATGGCATATTCATAAATACCGTCAGCATAGAAAGACACTGCGGCCGCGCCGTCATAAAACGAATCCACCGGAGTCGCACTTACTTTTTGCGCATCATCCAGTATGAACCTGATCATCCCGTCCGTATCAACCACCGCCAGCTGATTTTCATCTTCCCCCAACTTAACCCAGGCACAGCCCTCCGAAAAAATGTAGGGTGAAGCAGCACGAATACTCACTGTTTCCTGCTCAGCATCCTTGGTTTCTTCCGGCTGTATCTCCTCGTTTTCTGCCTCCCCGGTTTTATCCGTTTCCTTTGTTTCGTCGGTTTCCTCTGTTTTCTCAGTTTCTTTAGTTTTTTCGGTTTCTTTAGTTTTTTCAGTTTCTTTAGTTTTTTCGGTTTCTTTAGTTTTTTCGGTTTCCTCGGTCTTCTTGTTTTCCCTGGGTTCGCTTCCGCCACATCCGCCTAACAGCATTGCCGCAGACAGGACGACTGCCACTGCCAACAAGTTCTTTTTCATTATCATTCTCCTCCGTTAATTTATTGATAAAACCGTAATAACTATACCCCCCCGAGCCGATCTGTCAAGTTTTTTACATTTGAATCAGGCAGTCAGCAGAATCGCCACAAAAAGCTCCCGCCCCCCGCGTCGGCACATAAGCGGCAGAACACACAAAGCCCGCCCTCAACAGACTTTGATCTGTCAAGGACGGGCTAATTTTAATCACCCGCGGTGCCACCTTGTTTCACTCATGTCAGAGTGTCCTCACGGAATACCATCATATTCCCGACATCTTACGCGTGTCACACGTCGCGGAATACTCGGAATAAAAATCCGTTCCCCGCGCCCTCCGTGGTCCATTTAACAGCCTGCGTCCCGACCTTTCTCAGCCTCCGGTCTCTCTGTAGGTGCACGTACTGTTTTTATCTCCACATCTACGGTTTCAACATATGCTGTTCAGTTTTTATTATATTACTCCAACGAAAAATCCGTGTTAAGTGTTTTTTCGGCGTCCTGTCCTTTTCATCAACAGCTTTTATCAAAAGCCTGCTGCGATATGACTTTTTCTACACCGTCTGACCCGAAACCATACAAAACCCAAATATGCTTGATCTGATCCTCCAGTTCTCCCCAGGTCCATGCTCGTCTGCTCCGCGCAACACAGTTGGGATCGTTCAGCAGATACCCATCCTCCGACCGGCCGTACAGGACAATGAAATGACCTCCCACAGTAAAATCGCCCGGTCCCATGGAACAAATAACGATGCTTCCACCAGCAAGCGCTTCATCCAAGACCCATTCCGACGCCTCCGGCTGTTCCACGCCGATCCCGTAATGCGGCGGAACATTTTCCATCAACAGCCAGGCGGTTCCGGTTCCTGAGATGTAATAGCCATGTTTCATACTGTAATCGGCCAGTTTATCCGGGGTCAGTTCCTCGTTCCCCGTCAGATACCAAAGCGCCATGGAAAGAGCAGTAGGGCCGCACCCCGACAGTCCGACCACGCTGTCATCCCCATAGGAAGCATAGCCCCATCTGGGATCCCACTGCAGAAACAGCGGAAATTTCTCCGCCTTTTCCTCTTCCGTCAGGCCTCCGCCGGTGACGGTCCCCTTTTTCTCCAGAAAATCCGCCGCAAACCCTGCCATCTCCGGATTGTTTGCCAGAGCCTCCAGCAGCTGCTGAGGATAAGCCTCGGCATTTTCCACCACCGTTTTTATATCGCCATTTTCTTTTCCCAGCGCCTCCAGACGGCTGATGATTTCGCCGTAGGTGCGCTCTCTGGGCCTGTCCACACTGTCAAGAGCGACCTTGTCCGGATACCCAGCAGCGTTTCCCGCACCGGAAGCTTCCGCTCCGTCCGATACCGGCGCCGAAACCGGAACGCCCATTTCACCCTCCAACAGGGAAAGCCTTGCCGATATGCGGTTCAGATTCTCGTTTACCGCGCGTATCCTGCTGCGCAGCCCCATAAACAGAAGGACATTGACGGCCAGAAGCGCAAGCACAAGCCAGAGGAAAATCCTTTTCTTTCCGTTCCGTTCCCCGAGACCACTCCTTCTTCGTCCGCCCCCCCGTATTCCTC
>CANRLX010000151.1 GCA_947631615.1 uncultured Acetatifactor sp. | reverse complement strand
GGCGGTGCGCTCGGTGTGCGCGGAGCTGACGGACGTGCCCTACACGGTGTCGGCGGACCCCAAGCGGGTGGGCCGGATGAGCGTGGTGCTCTCCATGCGCCTGCACGGGCTGGTGTTCGCCCTGCGGGACGGGGTGCCCGCCGCGGGCATCAGCTACGACCCCAAGGTGGACGCCTTCTGCACCGAGGCGGGCTTCCCCCTGGTGAAGCTGGAAAACGTGACGGAGGACACACTGCGGGAGCTGGCCGATTTCGCCATGCACATGGACTGGGAGCACCTGTCCGCCTCCGCCCGGACCCTCCGGGCGCGGGAGCAGGTCAACCTGAGCGCCGCGGCCCAGCTTCTGGAGCAATAAAAACAGGGCGGGAGCATCTCAAACGATGCTTCCGCCCTTCCCTTATTCCCGGCGCAGGCTTTCCCACGCTTCATTTCCCCGCATGTAATCAAACGCTCCATCTGCAAAAGTCCTCAAAAGCTCCCGCTTCAAGTCGGCTGAAAAATCAGGCTCGAGCGTTTTCAGCGTCATATGCTGATAGATCTTTGATCTCGTAAAATCACCTATCGTTCCAATGCTATCCAAGATCTCCTGCATAAGCTGTGCTGTCCACGCAGCATCCTTTTCCCACGCCGCGACATCCAGGCCGAAACAGACCTCATTATATCTGCCCATTTCAAACGCGGACGCGGCAGCGGAAGAAGTTTTGACCAGCTTTCTTGCCATTTCATGGTCCCCATCCTCCATATAAAGGATGCGCAGATCGTTCAGCACCATTTGTATGTGCTGATACCCGGTAAAGATCAATTCCTCATACGCGCGATAGGCCTCCGCCCGTCTTCCTGTCTTGCTGTTTACAAGCGCCTGTTTGCGCTTGCGCTCCGGATTCTCCAGTGAGAAACAGTCCAAATACTGCGCCGCTTTTTCATAATTCTCCTTCCGGATAAATGCATGAAACAGCGAATCCGCCGCCTGGTCACGGATATGTTCATCCGCTGAGAGCAGGCACCTCTCGTACCATCCGAATATCACATCATCGTATCTGTCTTTGTCCGGAAGTTCCATCGTCATTCGTTTTGCGTCCAGAATGACAGCAGCCTGCCAGATCAGCTTTTCGCAATTGGGATATTCCTTGATCTTTTCTTTTACGGAAAGAAACACTTCATGGAAATCCTTGCTTTCCAGGTCCTTTTGGAGCTGTGACAGATATTGGCTGATCTCCTCGTCTGTCAGCTCCTCTTGAAAGGACAGAAGCTCATCTGTGGTAATACCCAGCAGCCGTGCGATAGGCGCAAGCAAAGCGACATCCGGGAGCGTGCTGCCTCTCTCCCATTTGTTCACGGCGGGCGCCGTTACGCCAAGACGGGTGGCCATCTGCTCCTGTGTCAGCCCTTGATTCCTTCTGTATTTTTTGATGACCTCTCCTATCGTCATCTTCAGCCATCCCCTTCACGATCTTTATTGATTTTGTATGTAGTATAGCGGATAGGAACGCGAACGTCCATTGAGTGTTGATTAAATAACAGGAATGATTTTTTACTGTTGGTCAATTTCTGGTGCGCGGCAGCAGCTCTGCCGCCCTTATCTCCCCTCACAAAAGCGCCAGGGCGGGAGCATCGGCAAGATGCTCCCGCCCTGTTCATCTCCTCCCCGGCAAATGGGAAGTTAATTGGCAAATCACAATCTTTCGATTTTCCAATTCGACGACCAAGCAGGATGGATCACGCGGGTATGATCGGCAGGTTATCAAGGCATGGGGGGAGGTGCATCATATAGTGGTTCGTCATTGGCGTTTCCAGCATGCCGGCGCGGGTAAGCCTGCCCCAGAATACCAGCAGCCACACAGAGCGCAGATCGGACGTGACGCCGCCTGCCTCATATATCCTCATGACCCACTCCTCGGGGACCATCTCAAAAAGCTCCTCGTCTTTGAGCCCCGCAATGATCTCCCTGGTATTCGTCCCCACTTCGATCATATAGTCACAAAGCGCTTCCGGTCGGATAGCTTTTCCAAATTTGATCGCTTCCTCGTCCTCCAGGGCATTGCCCGTGTCGGTTATAGGCGAGCCGATCTTCTTTTGCCAGTCGTCGTTGAATATCTGGTCCCGGTCCGCCAAAAGGATATTGCTGACCAGGTCCTCTATCCGTGCGGTATGCCAGAGCTGCCACACCAGGGGCACCCGGTCAGTGCCGGCATAGTGGAGGTCGGTCTCCCAGGGCTGTCTGGGTACCAGGTCGTTCTGGTGTCCGGCAAGCATGTATTCCACTACGTAGTCCGCCATGGTCTTTTCACTGCCACCGGATACACAGACGGGATGAACAAGCGCGTGGAGTTTCAGCGCCAGGGATTTAACCTTCTCGGCATCCCTAGCATTTAACGCCTCACGGAAGACACGATCAATCGTACGGTAATCATCATAACGCATCTTCTTTAACATGGTGTCTCCTCCACGAATCCCGATCTGCCGGGTCGTCTGTTCTTCTGGTCCTCATTATATCTTGCCTCCCCAAAAAGCGCAAGGGCGGCGCCATGCCCGCGCTATATCATAAGAATAATGTTGAGATACACCTGATTCTGTTGTATAATGCATCATGGACTGTAGGCTTCAAGCTGCGATGCACAAGAAGCGGGGAAAGTATATGGTTGCTGAAAGATTGACAATGATCGACTTGTTTTCCGGGGCTGGGGGACTGTCCGAGGGCCTATCAGAAGCCGGTTTTCATAGTCTGTTTGCCTCTGAGATCGTTCCTATATATGCACAGACCTACCAAAAGAATCATCCTGCTTCGAAGGTGCGGACCGCAGACATCCGAAAACTAGATGCAACTAGCATACGCAAGGAATTGGGACTTGACAGAGGAGAGCTGGATTTGATCGCGGGAGGCCCGCCCTGCCAAGGTTTTTCTATTAATGCCCCTATCCGCACCATGCTGGATGAGCGCAATCACTTATTCAAAGAATATCTTCGTTTCGTTGATGCGTTTGCGCCACGCGCTGTTCTGATCGAGAATGTGCCCGGGCTAGTCTCTTTCGAACATGGCGCGACCCTTCATGCCATTCTGGATGCTTTGGCAGAATTGGGGTATGGGGCAGACGTCCGCATTTTGGGTGCGCCCTATTATGGGGTGCCACAAATGCGTTGGAGGACTATTATCCTTGGCGTGCGAGGTCGTACCCTGCCCGCCAGCGCATATCCAGAGCCGATTTACCATGCTCCCATCCGCGCCAACTTTACCAGCACATTTGAAGGGCAGTCCATAATAAAAATGCCGTCACCCGAGGCAAATGCGAGTTTCGTGACGGTCCATGAGGCAATAGGAGATTTGCCGCCCCTTAAGAGCGGCGAACAGGGGGAAACAGTAAAAGATTATCGCTGCGAAGCCTTTTGCGACTATCAGCGCCGCTCCCGGATCGGTTCTATTGGTGTTTTGAATCATGAAGCGCCCCAACTTTCACAGATAAACCTAAAAAGGTTAGAATACATCAAACCGGGAGGGAATTGGACGGATATACCAGATGATCTGCTGCCGAAGGGGATGAGGAGGGCAAAAAAGACTGATCACACGAAACGATATGGGCGGGTGCTGCCTAACGGCCTTGCTTCTACTATCTTGACAAAATGCGACCCCCACTGGGGCGCCTACTTCCATTATGAGCAGAATCGGTCTTTTACCGTTCGTGAAGCAGCTCGTCTACAGTCTTTTCCGGATCATTTCGTCTTCACGGGGAATCTTGTTGAGCAATTCGCGCAAGTGGGAAATGCAGTCCCTCCATTGTTGGCTCAAGCTGTGGGACTTTCATTGCATTCCGTTTTGGATATGGAGGGGTAATGCATGTCGGGCTATATCTCTGAATTTTTCGGGTATCGGGCAGAAGACACCTCTGAAACTGCACGCAATAGCGTATCAAGGCAAGTATGCCCTTTTTTATCCACATACTGTACTAAGGCACTTGGAGACAAGAATAATCGCACATTGTCCGGCGTATGTGCTGTCCGGCAGGTCACTGCTGGCTCTCCAGATATCATCTGCTGCCCTAACCGGATCTATGCGGAGAACTATCAAATGCTCTCCATTGTTGAGCAACAAGCATTCGGCTCCCAGTTGAATCTCTATGCTGGACGTCTGGCCGTTGAGAAAGCCAAAGAGGAACACGGTGCAGTTGCCGTTTTTGGGCATGGATGGGGTGGTGAGTTACCGCTGCCAAAGAGGCAAGGCAAGGGTTCATATTATGTCGATTGGATCTTGGCCCGCCTTGATGAACAAGGGGAACTTGCTGAATTTACTGCTATTGAGGTCCAGACCATTGATACAACTGGCTCTTATCAAACCGCGCGCAAGGCGCTGATCGAGCACCATGCAATAGAGAAAGACTCTGTAGGGTTGAACTGGGAAAACGTATCAAAACGAATTATCCCACAAATCATCTATAAAGGTCAGGTCCTTCAGAGAGAAGAGCTGTGCCGAACCGGTTTGTATTTTGTCTGCCCTACTCCTGTTTATGAGCGGGTACTTGAACGGCTGGGTGGTAAGGGTCGGCTTCCTTCATTTCCGACGCAGCCTGCCGCCATTCATTTTGTAGCATACGATTATCTCCCGGACGTACCGGCAGCGGACGGAAGAATTCGTCCTTTAGGGATTATCGAAGAATACTGCACGACAGTATATAAGGTTCAAGAAGCCTTCTCTGCTGTAGATTTGCCAGATCAAAACGTGTACCGCGATGCAATACATAGGTCATTGTATGGATAATCTTTTTTGCGTAACTGTAACGACGTAGATAATCATAGCATAAAGCAATTTCTTGCTGACCTCATGCCTGCACGATAGTGACCTGCTGCATCCCTCCCCATGAGGTCGAGGCTCTGGCCCGTGTCCTGCTCCCGGAGATACAAGCCTCTTTTGAGAGCGGGGAAGGGCAGCGGGAGTATGCCCAGTGGAAGGCCCAACATCAGACGCAGGAAAACAAAAAATAAACCCCAGGGCGGGAACATCTTAAACGATGCTCCCGCCCTGTTCATCTCCCACACAAATGGGAAGTTGTCTCAATCGAACAATGCTGCTTTATTCGGATTTTCATACGAATCAAAGCACATTAGAATTTGCTCTTT
>CANRLX010000150.1 GCA_947631615.1 uncultured Acetatifactor sp. | reverse complement strand
GGTCATAGGTTCGAGCCCTATAGGCCCCATGGCGATGAGGAAAGCCGCAGGTTTTGTCCTGCGGCTTTTTGCTGTGTCATTTGGGAGGCGCTTGCTCCGTCTCGTGCTGCTCCGGTTCGTACAGGGCCTGCAGTCTTTTCAGATAGCGGTATCTGTCCGCCGCCTGCGATGCCGCCAGCGCAAACAGCTCTCTCGCCTGCTCGGGATGCTTTCTGGCGAGTACGGCGTAGCGGTTTTCACCCTTCAGGAAATCCTCATAGCACAGCGTCGGCTCCTTGCTGTCCAGAAGAAAGGGGTTTTTGTGCTGTGCGGCAAGCGCCGGATGGAAGCGGAAGAGGTGGAAATATCCGGCCTCCACCGCTTTTTTCTCCTCGTGCTGGGAGCTTCCCAGGCCCGCCTGAATACCGTGGGCAATGCAGGTGGCGTAGGCGATGATCAGGGAGGGGCCGGGATAGGCGGCGGCCTCCGTGAAAGCTTTGACGGTCTGGTTATAGTCCGCCCCCATAGCTACCTGGGCCACATATACATTTTGGTACGTCATGGCGATGGAGGCGAGATCCTTTTTGCGGGTCCTTTTGCCGCCGGTGACAAAGCGGGCGGTGGAGCCCAGCGGGGTGGCCTTGGACGCCTGGCCGCCGGTATTGGAGTAGACCTCCGTGTCCAGGACCAGGAGATTGATGTTGCGGCCGCTGGCGAGCACATGATCCAGGCCGCCGAAGCCGATGTCATAGCCCCAGCCGTCGCCGCCGATCACCCATTGTACGGTGCCGTCCTCTCCGGTCTCCCCCCGGACTTCTTGCGCCATCCACATTCCGAAGCCAAACTCGGCGGCATCCTCAAAGAGAGAGTTGGACCAGGCGGGGCCGTGCCCCTCCGCGTCCAGGCAGTAGGAGGTGGAAGGGCAGGAGTTGGCCCAGATGGAGGAGCAGCCCGTGGCGTTGGCGATATACATGCGGGGCCCGAAAAGCTGGGTCAGAAGCTTCACATAGGGGGTCTCCCCGCAGCCCGCGCAGGCTCCGGAAAATTCCAGGTAGGGCTTCAAAAACTGGCTGCCCTTGACGGTGGCGGGCTTAAATTTCTCGATGGCGGCCTCCTTGGGAGGAAGGCTTTTGCCGTAGTCAAACCATTCCTGGTGCTCGGCGTGCTCGGCGACAGGCCGCATGAGGAGCGCCTTTTTCGACGCATCCTCCTTTCCCCCCTGTTTTCCGGGGCAGACGGCGGCGCAGGAGCCGCAGCCCGTGCAGTCCGTCTGCGACACGGTGACGGCGAAGAAATGATCCGGCAGGCCGTTCATGGGGAGCGCCTCCATGCCCTGGGGCGCCTGGTTTCGTTCCTCCGCCGTCATCACTGCCGGACGGATCACGGCGTGGGGGCAGACGTAGGAGCATTGGTTGCATTGGATGCAGTTTTCCGGACGCCAGACGGGGATCTCGGTGGCGGTGTTCCGCCGTTCGTGGGCGGTGCTTCCGGGCGGTGTGAAGCCGTCCGCATAGGGCAGAAACACAGAGACCGGCAGGTCGTTTCCGCGCTGATCCGTGACGGGCTGCTGGATCTTTCTCACATAGTCGATCAGGCCGGGGCGGTCCGGCAGGAGAGGGTTGTCCACCCGGGAGGTCTGGGGGCAGTCCCTCCAGCGCTCGGGCACAGCCACCTCGACCACCTCGTACAGGCCCCTGTGAATGGCCTCGTTGTTCATGCGGATGATCTTTTCTCCCTGTCTGCCGTAGCTTTTGGCGGCGGCCTGCCGCATCAGCGTCTCCGCCTCCTCCTTGGGGAGCAGTCCGCTCACGCAAAAAAAGGCGGCCTGCAGGATCGTGCTGATCTTGTCGTTGAGCCCGATCTCCTTGCCGATCCGCAGCGCATCGATTTGGAAAAAGCGGATGTGGTGTCCGGCCAGGTAGGCTTTGACGGCGTCCGGCAGGAAGTCCTCCAGCTCCGTTTCCCCGTAGGGGGCGTTTAACAAAAAAGTCCCGCCGTCCCGAAGCTCCTGCACAATGTCGTATTTGTGCAGATAGACGGGATTGTGGCAGGCCACCAGGTCGGCGCGGTGGACCAGATAGGCGCTTCGGATGGGGCGTTTTCCGAAGCGCAGATGGGAGATGGTGAGCCCTCTGGATTTCTTGGAGTCGTATTCAAAATAGCCCTGGACGAAAAGCTCTGTGTGATCGCCCAGGATCTTGACCGCGTTTTTGGTGGCGCTGACGGTGCCGTCCCCTCCCAGCCCCCAGAATTTGCAGGAAAGGGTGCCGGAGGGGATCGTCTGCGGGATGGGAGGCACGGGCAGGGACAGGTGGGTCACGTCGTCCTCGATGCCGACCGTAAAATATTTCCTGGTGTGGTTCTGGTAAACGGCGGCGATCTGGGCGGGCGTGGTGTCCTTGGAGCTTAGCCCATACCGGCCGGACTGCACGGTGACGTGCGAGAAGGGACTGTCCTGCAGGGCGGCCAGCACGTCCAGATACAGGGGCTCTCCCACGGAGCCGGGCTCCTTTGTGCGGCTGAGCACGGAAATGCAGGTCACGCTCTCAGGGAGCTGTCTGATCAGATGTCTGGCGGGGAAGGGGCGGTAGAGATGTACGGCGATCAGGCCGTATGCTTCGGAGGCGCCCGGGGCGGCTTTCCGGGCGTCCAGGTACTCCCGTATGGTTTCGCAGACGCTTCCCATGGCGATGATGACATGCGCGGCGTCGGGAGCGCCGTAATAGTTTACCAGCCCGTAGGAGGTCCCCAGCTTTTGGTTGATCTTTTGCAGGTTCTGCTCCACGATATCGGGAAGTGCGTCGTAATAGGGATTGGAGGCTTCCCTGGCCTGGAAAAAGATATCCGGATTCTGGGCGGAGCCGTACATGCGCCCGTTGCAGGGGTGGAGAGCGCGCGCCCGAAAGCGGGAGAGCGCCTCTTGGTCAAACATTTCCGCCAGATCCTCATAGTCCCAGACGGCTGTCCTCTGGAGCTCATGGGAGGTGCGGAAGCCGTCGAAGAAGTGAAGGAAGGGGATGCTTCCCTGCAGGGCGGAAAGATGCGCTGCGGGGGCCAGATCCATCACCTCCTGGACGCTGCCCGAGGCGAGGATCGCGGCTCCGGTCTGCCGGCAGGCGTAAATGTCGGAGTGGTCCCCGAAGATGGACAGAGCGTGGGTGGCGATGGTCCTCGCCGCCACGTGAAAGACGCCCGGCAGGAGCTCCCCCGCGATGCGGTACAGTTCGGGAAGCATCAGAAGGAGGCCCTGGGAGGAGGTGAAGGTCACGGACAGAGCGCCTGCCGCCAGCGCGCCGTGAACGGCTCCCGCGGCACCCGCCTCCGACTGCATCTCCGAGACGGACAGGGCTTGGCCGAAGATGTTCTTTCTGCCGTTTTCGGCCCACTCGTCCACAAGCTCCGACATGGGGGAGGAAGGGGTGATCGGATAGATGGCGGCGGCCTCGCTGTAGGCATATGCCACGTGGGCGGCGGCCTGATTGCCGTCCATGGTCTGATAGGTTCTCTGTGTCATGTGTGCAACCTCCTGAAGATGCGTGTAATGTTTGAAATTGTTGACTATTATTTCATTCCGGCGGGCAGATTATTCCTTGACACTCCTTTTACTTAGCGATATACTAAAACTAATGAAATCGTGTGTTCTTTTATTTTTTGAGACTATTCTTTCGGGCTTATCTGAGAGAGAAAAGTGGGAGACAGGGCATGGTAGAGTACATATTAGGCAACTATCTCGTGGAGACAGGTAAGATTACTAAAGAGCAGCTGCAGCAGGTGATGGCCAAGCAGGACTCGGTGCGGGTGAAGCTGGGTCTGATCGCGGTGGAAGAGGGCTTGATGACCATGGACCAGGCGGATGAGGTTAACCGGATGCAGGCTGTGATGGATCAGCGTTTTGGGGACATTGCCGTGATCAAGGGGTATCTCACGGAGGAGCAGATTGCCAAGCTTCTCAAAAAACAGGGCAGCCCGTATCTGATTTTCATGCAGACGCTGGTGGACGAGGGTCTGGTCGCTATGGAGGAGATCGACTGGCTGATGAATGACTTCCGAAAGGCGGGCGGCTACAGCAATTCCGAACTTGAGGATATCAAGAGCGACGATGTGGACCGCATCCTGCCGCTGATGCTGCCGGAGGAGGCGAAGCAGTTCCAGGATGTGATCGGGGCGGCGGTCCGCACCATGATCCGCATGGTGGACAGACATTGCTACCCGGGGCGGGCGGCTATGGTGGATTCCATGCCGGCGGAGCCTCTGGTGAGCCAGGTGCTCGCCTGGGAGGAGGGCATCGTAAACTGCCTTTCCGAGCGGGACGGAGCGCTTCTCAAGGTGTGTTCCGTGTATGGCCAGGAGGAATTTGAACAGCTGGACGAGGACTCGCTGGATGCGGCCGGCGAGCTTTTGAATTGCATCAACGGTCTCTATACGTCCGGACTGAGCAGACAGGGGATCTTTCTGGAGCTGATGCCTCCCGAGTATACCGAGGTCAGAGATCCGATCAAGAAGGGTACGATCTGCAGGATCCCTATTTTTGTAGGGGATCGTGGGCTTTATTTTACAGTGGCAGAATTGATATAGGAGGAGAGTTAGATGGCTACAGTTTTGATGGTAGATGATTCCAGAACGTCCAGGAAGATTTTGCGGGCTACTCTGGAAAGGGGAGGTTTCACGGTCGTTGGAGAAGCGGCCAACGGGGAGGACGGTTACCTGAAATATAAGGAGCTGAGACCGGATATCGTGACGATGGATATTACGATGCCCACCATGGACGGGATCGAGTCCCTAAGCTTAATCAAGAAGGAAGACAAGGATGCGAAGGTGATCATGATCACTGCCGCGGGACAGAAGGAGAAGATGGTGGAGGCGTTGAAGAGGGGCGCGGAGGAGTTCATCATCAAGCCCTTCGACGAGGAGGAGGTCATCGAGACTCTGAATCGTGTGGCGGAGAGGGAGTTTTAACTGGGGGAAATACCCATGGGAGAGAATTTACAAGAGAAATTCCCATTGGAGAAAATTTTCGGAAGAATTTCCACAGGAGAAAATTTACAAGAGAAATACCCATGGGAGAGAATTTACAAGAGAATTTCCACAGGAATATAAATTTCACAAATACCGCTGTCAAGCATTTTTGAAAATGTCTTAAATTATCAAAAACATTAGCGCCGTGTAATGTGGCGCTTTTGTCGTTCTTG
>CANRLX010000149.1 GCA_947631615.1 uncultured Acetatifactor sp. | reverse complement strand
TATAAAAAAGTCCTGGAAGCCGCTGTCAGAGCGGGGTTCAGGACTTTTTTCTTCAAAATACTGTCAAACTCGGGATTTTACCGCACTTTGTCCGGAATGTCCATCCAAAAATTTTACGATTTACTTCGCGCCCCGCAATTCATATCTCCTGGCGGCCTTGCGCCAGTTGATCAGGTCAAACCATCCCTCCACATAATCGGCCCTCCGGTTCTGATACTGGAGATAATAGGCGTGCTCCCACACATCCACCAAAAAGAGGGGCGTGTACTCCTCCAGATCCGGCACATCCTGGTTGGCCGTCTGCACAATCGAGAGCTGTCCCGCGGCATCCGACACCAGCCAGGCCCAGCCGGAGCCAAACCGCGACACCGCCGCCTGCTTCATCTGCTCCTTCCATTGCTTGTAGGAGCCGAAGTCGCGATCGATGGCGTCTGCCAGCTCGCCGGACGGCTCCTGCCCGGCCACTCCCTTCATGCCGTCGAAATAGAGCTCGTGATTGTACACGCCGCCCCCGTTGTTTTGGACAGCCGTGCGCACGCCGGACGGAAGCGTCTCGATATGGGTGAGCAGTTCTCTCAGGCTCATTTTCTGCAGCTCCGGATAATCCGCCAAAGCGCGGTTCAGATTGTCCACATAGGTCTTGTAGTGCTTGTCGTGATGATAGTGCAGAGTCTCCTCGTCCAGCACCGGCATCAGCTCGTCGTACTCGTAGGGCAGGGGTTTTACCACAAAGGGATAGGTTTCTGCTTGCATAGTCGTCTCCTCTCATTCCTGTTTACGGTTTTGCCATTTCCCGTGGCCGCTGTGCCACAGGTCTGCAAAAAACTCTCATTCCCTGGTAGTATATGCAGATTGTGGCAAATTAAACAGGATCGGAGCCGCTTACCGCACGGCCGATAACGTCATATTGGCGGACGGCAGTCTCCCCGCCTCTCTCCTTTCTGCACAGCCTCTCGTCCGGACGGATCCGGTTCCTCTGCACGAGCAGGAGGACGGTGGAGCCGCCAAACTCAAAATATCCCTTCTCCTCCCCCGCCCGCGTCAGACCGCCGATGTCCTTTTTGTGATTTGCGATCCTCCCCACCAGAAGCGCTCCCACCTCCATCTGGACCAGCTTGCCGAACCGCTCCGTGCAGAGGACCTGGTACTCCCTGGCGTTTTGTATATAGACGGGAACACCTCTGGTGGCGATCGGCCGGACACAGTGGAGAACGCCCGAGATCCTGCGCTTTCCCACGATCATCCCGTCTGCCGCGTAGCAGTAGCGGTGGTAATGGGCCGGAGTGAGGCGGAATACAAGCGCCCACCCGTCCCGAAACTCCCCCGCCAGCTGGCGGTCCTGCAACAGCTCCTCCAGGGTAAACTTCGTATGCTTGATGTCGAAAACCGTCTGACGCCGGATGGGAATACAGCTTGCGTATGCGTCACAGGGACAGATCAGATCGCCCTTCTCAAACTGCAAAGGGGGACGGACCCTCTCCCGGGCAAAGAAATCATTGAAGGAGGAAAACCCGCCCTCGGGCACAAGGATATCCTCCGTCCCGATATGGTTTGCGCGAATAAAATGCGGGATCAAAAATCGGGAGCAGCCCGTGTCCAGAAGCCTTCCGGCCGCCCGGGAAACCCAGGGCCGGACCAGGCACTTGAGAAAAAGCCTTCCCACCCAGGTTCGATAAAGAAACCGAATCCAGACCGTTTCCCTCATACCGCACCCCTCCCCAAAAAGAAGATCACGGCAAGCGCCTCCAGGATGCCAAACGCCACAAACACGATTTTCCCCGGCGTCCTCGGCTTTCGGATCTCCACCGGCAGCACAAAGCCCAGGGCGGTCAGCGCCAGCATCGCCAGAAAGCAGCCCCCGCTTCGGAAGATCCCCAGGGCAAACATCAGATACACCGCCGGAAGAAGCACCGCGATGCTGGTGACGGGAAGCCCCAGGTAATACTCCCGCTTTCCGCCGGCCCTCTCCTGCCGCTCCTCCTCCGTCACATTAAAGTAGGCGAGGCGTATCAGGGCACAGAGCAGGTAGACGCCCCCGAACAGCCCCGCCGAAACATGCTGCCCATCCAGCAGCATGTACACAAGGACAGCCGGAAGCGCGCCGAAGCTGATCAGATCGCTCAGCGAGTCGATCTGTATGCCGAAGCGTCTCTCCGAGGCGCTCCTCTCCTTGGTGGATGCCACAGCCCCGTCAAACAGGTCGCAGCAGCCCGCCAGCATAAGGCCCACCACCGCACTCCCGTAATGCCGCCCTATGGCCTGCAATATTCCCCAGAACGCGGCCAACATTCCGCAGTAGGTCAGCACCACCGTATAATCATAAAAACCAAGCAATCTCTTTCTCATACTACCCCCCAGACTTGGATCTTCTCAGAATCTTGAGTTTCTCGGGATCTCAAGCTTCTCAAGACCTGGATCTCCCCAGGACTTCTATCTTCTCAGAATCTCGAACTTCTCTCTTAAAACAGATCAGCTACGAAAGCAGCCCAAAGAGGATGCTGTAGGCCAGGATGCACCAGGGCTTTCCCAGGACGATGACAGCGATGAATTTCCATTTTTCCATCTTCATCACCCCCGAAAAATAGCACAGGAAATCATCCGGAAAGAGCGGGAGCAGCGTCGCCGCAAAAAGAAACGCGGTGTAGGATCTGCTTCGCTTGATGCGTCCGCTCCACTTCTCATACTGCTGCCTGGAAAAAAAGGCCAGCACAATGTCCATCCCGAATTTCCTGGCCAGAAAGTACGCCGCGATCGAGCCGGCGCTGATGCCGATATAGTTGCACCAGAATCCCACGCTTGTCCCGAAGGCGACGGCGCCCGCCGCACACCCCAGATATCCGGGCAGCACCGGCACCACCACCTGAAATGTCTGAAACAGAGTCAGTACCACCGGCGCCAGCGCGCCGAACTGATCTATGTAAGTTTGAAAGTCCTCCACCGACGATATCCGCTCCCGCAGGATCAGCTTCGCGAAAAGCGCCGCCAGAACCACCAAAACGACTGCCGTACAAACCTTAATCCGCTTTGCCAATACCTTGTTCAATCTTTTCCACACACCTCCTGTAGCCTCGGCAAAATCCTGTCTTTTCCACAAGGCGGTAGCTGCCCTCGGCAAGCAGGATGCCTCCGGCCACATCCGCCAGAACATGCTGTTTTGTGACCAGCGTGGAAGCGCAGACGAGCAAGGTAAACGCCAGGGAAAACACTCGATAGGAAACGGATGCCTCCGGATTCTTTCTCACGGCGATATAGCAGAACCAACTGGTCAGACAGTGGATGGAGGGAAACAGGTTGTCCGCCGCGTCCACCGCGTACAAAAGCCGCATGAGCCGGCAAAAAATCCCCTGCCCCACTATGTCGGGACGGTCGTTCGCAGTGGGAAAGATCAAAAATACCAAAAGGCAGATCAGCTTCGCCAGACAGTCCGCGCTGACGAACCGGTACGCCTCCTCCTTCTCCTGCCGGCATCCCAAAAGATAGTTGACCGCCCAGTAGCCATAGCATCCCCAGTAGATCAAAATCGCGCTGGGAATCACCGGTATCCAGTCCTCCAGCGGGTTCGTGAGATCATAGTGATGCCTTCCCTGGGTCCACAGCCTGGTTCCGTAGTAGGCCAGCCCGTTGCAGAGCAGGGTGATGCACAGTGAGATCTTCCTATCCGTCGTTATCAAAGGATGCCTTGAGCGCTTCTTTTTTCTCATACAGACAGTATAATCATACAAATCTTAAAATACTATCTACAAAAACCTTAAGTTTTGTTAAAGACGGGAAAACAAAAGATGAGAATCCAAAAAAGGACCCGCTGTCCCTCTCCCGCAACAGAGGGGAACAATGGGTCCTTACACGATACTCTGTCCGCTACAGCGTCGCGATATCGATGAGCGTCAGCTCCTTGCTTGCGTTCTCCAGGCTGGTGACCAGAGCGTTTGCGGTATCCAGCGCGGTGATACAGTGGATTCCGGTCTCAATGGCGGTACGGCGGATCAGGAAGCCGTCCCTGCTCTTGTCGCGCCCCTGGGTAGGCGTATCAATGACCAGATCGATCTTATGTCCCAGAATCAGATCCATGACGGTGGGGGACTCCTGGGAGATCTTGTTTACCTTTCGGGCCTTGACGCCCGCCTCGTTCAGGGCGGCCGCCGTACTTCTGGTGGCGTAGATGGTATATCCCAGCTTTTCAAACCGCCTGCCGATCTCAATGGCCTCGCCCTTGTCCGCATCCTTTACCGTGATGATCATATTTTTGTATTTGGGCAGACTCACGCCCGCGCCCAAAAACGCCTTGTAGAGCGCCTCGTTAAACGTCTTTGCGATGCCCAGGCACTCGCCGGTGGACTTCATCTCCGGCCCCAGGCTGATCTCCGCGCCGCGGATCTTCTCGAAGGAGAATACCGGCATCTTGATGGCGTAGTATTCCGCTTCCGGCTGCAGCCCGGGGGTGTAGCCCAGCTCCCTTATGGTCTTGCCGATGATAACCTCCGTGGCCAGATCCACGATGGGGATCCCCGTCACCTTGCTGATGTAGGGCACCGTGCGGGAGGAGCGGGGGTTGACCTCGATCACGTACACATCCTCCCCGATGGCGATAAACTGGATGTTGATCAGGCCCTTTACGTGCAGCGCCTTGGCCAGCCTTGCCGTGTAATCCGCGATCTTTTCCTTCACCCTGTCGTCAATGGTGGGCGCCGGATACACGGAGATACTGTCTCCGGAATGTACGCCGGTCCTCTCGATATGCTCCATAATGCCGGGGATCAGGATATCGGTGCCGTCGCACACGGCGTCCACCTCGATCTCCTTTCCCTGCAGATATTTGTCCACCAGAATGGGATGATCCTGGGCGATCCGGTTGATGATCTCCATAAACTCCTCGATCTCCCTGTCTGAGATGGCGATCTGCATTCCCTGGCCGCCCAGCACATAGGAGGGGCGCACCAGCACGGGATAGCCCAGGCGGTTCGCCACCTTCTTCGCCTCCTCGGCGGTGTACACGGTGCCGCCTGCGGCGCGGGGGATCTGCGTCTGCTCCAGGATCTTGTCGAAGAGCTCCCTGTCTTCCGCGGCGTCCACGTCCTCGGCCTTGGTGCCCAAAATCGGCACGCCCATCTTCATCAGGCTCTCCGTCAGCTTGATGGCCGTCTGCCCGCCGAACTGCACCACGGCGCCATCCGGTT
>CANRLX010000148.1 GCA_947631615.1 uncultured Acetatifactor sp. | reverse complement strand
TGATGGGAAACTTATGACCCGTGTCAGGGTCGGTGATGACGGCGGCCAGGGTCACCTCGCTCCCTGTTCCGGCGGTGGTGGGCACGGCGACAAGGTAAGGAATGGGCCGCAGGATCTTCAATATCCCCCGCATTTTATGCACCGGCTTGCGGGGACGGGCGAGCCTGGCACCCACTGCCTTGGCGCAGTCGATGGACGAACCTCCGCCGATCCCGATGAGAGCCTGACAGCCGTCCTTCTGGTAGAGGGCCCGGGCCTCCTCCACGTTCCGCACCGTGGGATTGGCCACGGTTCGGTCATAGACGCTGCAACAGATACCGGCATTCTGAAGCGCTCGTTCCAGCGGCTCCAGCAATCCCGCGCTTTTCACACCGATATCTGTGACGATCAGGACCTTTTGGACCCCTCGCGCTGTCAGTCTCTCCGGCACATCGCTGACGCTGTTCACGATCTCCGGGTCGCGGTATGGCAGGATTGGTATCAACGCCCTAAAGCAGAACTGGAACGCCCGGCATCCGAAGCGCATGATCATGTTCATTTCACACATTCCCTCCTAATCTTCGATCAGCACACTATGTGCTGAAACGATGAAAATGAAATGCCTCTGAGAGGCATTTCATCTGCTCTTTTATCTCGCCCTCATCCCATCCAGAAGAATTCCGAAGGAATAGAGAAATCCATCGACGGCCTCCTCTTCCGGGACCCCACGCGCCAGGGCGTCGGTGTTGTAGCCCCGGATGAAGCACCAGATCGCATAGCTTATTTTATCGCAATCCAGATCCGGTCTGACCACTCGATTTTCCTTGCCAAAATCTATAAACTCTTGAATACGCTCACGCCACCAGAGAAAATTCTCCGCAGAAATGCTGTCCTGGATAAAAACATACTGATTCATGCCCAGCTTGAGCCGGTAGGAGAGCTTCAGTGTCCCGGCCGCGATATCAGTGATCTGTCTGAAAAAATCGCCCTCCGGATCAAAATGCTCCGAAATGCTCTGGCGCATTTGTACGGCCATATCCTGATAGACAAGGCTGAGGACCTCCTCTGTGTTGTGGAAGCGGTTATAAAAGACCCGGTTTGTCACACCAAGCGCCCGAATGATCTTACGTACCGTGACCTCTCCGGCTCCCTCATTCAAAGCAAGTGCAGCGGCAGCCTTCACGATCTTTTCGCTCATTTCATCGTGGATGAGCTGCAGATCCTCCTTCATGCCCTCATGCCTCCTCAGCACACCGTGTGCTGCATTATATCATCCGCCCTGTCACTTGTCAATTCATAAGATCATCATACGGTCATTGTCGGCCAGAGCTCGGGTTTTCACCCCGGCAGGCCCTCTCAAAAGCGTGTCATACTGACACTAAAACACATGAAATGCAACACACCAGGGCGGAATGCCTTGGTGTGTCGGCATGATATAACAGACGCTTCGCGTTGTTATATCCCCAATTATATCAAGAGTCAGCGTAGACCTATAATGAGCAGTTTTCCGTCATCCTACACAAAACAAAGGCGGATGCTCACGTGAGCATAGCTGCTGTTTTTTAAATAATAGGGAGACCCAAGGCAAATGTTATGCCATGGGTCCTCTTCAAATCCCAAATCTGAAAGAATGGTGTTTACGCATCCTCAAAGATTACTACGTATTCATCTTTAAAGCTGTCCAAGGTTTTGTCAAGGTCCTCATAGACTGCCTGTAGCTGTTCATTGATTATGCCGCGGACATAGGCGTCTCTCGTTTCCGGTTTCTCAATGATGGCCCACTTCAACTGCTTGTAAGAGTATTTGGCAAAGGCCAGCCACTGTGGGTAATTGATAGCCAGCGGGTTCTTGGTGAAATACACCTTTCCCGCGTTCATGGCCGTTGCTGCGGAATGGCCGATGAAAAGCATCGTCGCCAGCTTGGGCCGCATGATTCGATCCAATGAGAACGGGATGGACTCTTTGATGGAGTGCCCCTCTTTGATCCGTTTGAACGCATAGCCTATGCGGACGATCACTTCGATCACCATGACGGGGATGGACATGGAGCAGAAGTGGATGAAATCGTATCCCTCATAGTACATGCCCTGAACGATCTCCGCAATGGTCTGCTCCTCCTCGCCAATGCTCCCGAGCTGCAAGAAGTTGAACAGGCTCATCAGCGGCACGGGCAGTCCCATAGAGGTGGTCACGTCCGATTTCAGGTGTGTGATCTGCTTTGCGATCGCAGAGAAGATGTCGCTCTCCTTCCTGTCAGCATAGCTTTCAACTGCCTGCGACACCGCCTTGCCCGTCTTATCAATGGTGGTCATTTTCCCGGTCAGTATGTCAAGCACGCCAAACAGGAAGCCCAGCAGCGGATCGTGCCCTAAAGAGAGCAAGCGGTGATAATAGGCCGACAGGCCCTCCACGTACACCTCAGTGTTTCGGTTGTCCTGCGCATCGTAAGGCACTTTGCTCGCCTTGGAGTTTGCCAGCTTCTCCATTTCCTCCGGCGGAAACTTCTCGTTGAATTTTTCCCGAATGAAGTCTGAGAGTTTTCCTGCCCCAATACCCTCCGGCCCCTTTTGAGGGATGCCCACCAGTAGAATGTCGATCGCCGCGCCAACAATGCCCGCAATCGCGCTGATGGCAACGTCAAACTTGTCCAGCCTGTGTATTTGGTTGAATTCTTCATTCAGAAGCCGGATCGCCTGCTCATTGCTCCGCAATTCGTCCTCTGTGAAGATAGATTCAAGGTCACAGCCTGTCCCAACGGCTTGCTCAGCTTCCAGACACAGCCGTTCCCACGAGGGAACGACCATTATCTTTTTCAGGGCGGCAGGCCGAGGGCTGTTTCGGAGGGTCATAAGCTCCCGGCCATATCCAAGCTCCGCCAAAAGGACTTCGCTGCTATGGATACTTGCTTCTGCTGCGGACATACCCGGCAGCTTGATCCCTGCCAGTTCATCGGATTGATATTTGAGAACGCTGTTGATCTGCCGCTCAAAGGCGGAGTAATTATAGCGACTCATGCCGCAATGCCAAGGTCTTTGCGCAGGTCTGTGATTGCTTTTTGCAGAAGGATGTTCAGCCCTTGCAGGTAATCCAGACGTTCTTTGGAAGCCCCTGCTTCATTTTTTAGCGCTTCGATGATCGCTTGATGCTTTTGGAGGGCCACTTTATAAAGCTGTTCCTTTTCCTCCCGCAGCTTCTTATTCTTAAAGTGTGATGCAATGCCGACGCCACCAGCAGCCAAAGCCGCCACGGGAGCCGCCAGCACAAGGGTCCCTGCGGCCATTCCACCGCCTACGAGCGCACCTGCTGTAGCCAAGCCGGAGGTGATCCCGGCAGCAGACAGCCCTGTGAGGCCCAGCCCGTACAGCGCAGCAAAAGAAGCAGCCCCACCGACTCCGGCGCCAAGCGCACCTCCAACCACCTCCGGGATCGCACTGCTTTTGATCGCCCGATTATGGTCGTTCAACGCTGCCGATGCGTCGTTGACCACATTGACGACCTGCTGTAAAGAATCCACGCTTGGAAATTTCATATCCTTCTTTTTCTTTACGTAGTCTCCCATTTCATCTGCCTCCAAAAACTATAAACTATTTTTTTATTATAATGTCTTTTATGAAATCGCCTTGGCTTCGGAGCCACATATCTATTCCACTGCCGAACACCTCAGCCCGGATTTCATACGCATCGTTGTCTTGGCTGATGATTTCAGCTGTGGGCAGCCGATTCAGTACGGCCTCCACAGATGGACCGCAATAGGTAAAACGCGCCGACTGTAACCTGCCCCCATACATGAACTGTATTATACTCGCCTACAACGACAGGATGTGTCGATTTGAAAACAATTTGAAATGCCTTTGTACTGTCATTCAGATCAACGGCAGAGGGCTTGACACTCGCAGTATAACGTAATTACGTTATACTGTCAAACTAAAATATGACGTTAATATGGCTCTAACGTAATTCCGTCCTTATGGGTACAATAAGCATATCACAAGGACGGAGGAGGGCTGTATATGCAGGAGCCGGATGTGATCGGGCGGATAAAAGAGCTTTGCCAAGTGCGTTCTTGGTCGTATTACCGATTGGCGAAAGAGAGCGGCATCGCTTATTCCACACTGAACACACTCCTGCGCAAAACCTATTGCCCTGCCGTGCCTACCATTTGCCGCATCTGTGACGGATTTGGAATTACATTGGAGCAGTTCTTTTCTGATGAAAAAGACCCGTTCTCTGTGACGCATGAACAGCGAGCGCATCTGGCGCGATGGGAGCAATTGAGCGAGAAGGACAAAGAACTGGCTGAGGCGTATATACAAGCATTGTTGGACGCAGGCACATAACATGCGGGGGGCTTTCAAAGCCTCCCGTTTCAGTTGGACGTATGGGTTCAACGATGAGAAAACAGTTTAATCAACGCCCGCGGAATCAGAAACCACCCCAAAAGTGTCCCCATAATAAGAATCTGCATCGTGATGGCTTCGACTTTATTGAAGATCAGAATTTTATTTGCGTAGATCGTCCTTTTGGCGGCCCAATATCCTGCCGCCATATAAACAACAATAAGTATCAGCATTATATCTCCTCTCGCCTATGATTATCTTCTGTGCGGTTGTTGTGTGTCCATTATACGAAACCACTACGACAGAGAACGTCATTTTGAAAAAGGGCGTTATTCGTCAACCTGCATAAAAAAGTAACAGGGATACTCCTGTGAGCATCCCTGTTTTTGACCTTCGGGTTTTGCCGAATCGTCTCAAAAGCCTGTTTTGTTGGGGTCAAATTGGGGTCAAACTTTTGAGGCAGCACCCTGCTTTTGTGCAATAAGACAACGAAAAAACGCCGTTTTACGTGCGAAAACGGCGGTATCATCAGGGCTCCCGGCGCAAACCAGCGAAGCGTTTGCGCTGGGAAAAGGAGAAAGGCTTCTGACCGATGGAGGAGCCCCGCTTGCGGGGATCTGACATCTTCAGAAGCCTTTCGACGTGGTGGCGGGAGAGGGATTTGAACCCCCGACCTCCGGGTTATGAGCCCGACGAGCTACCAGACTGCTCTATCCCGCGTCATTTGGGATTGTTATAGTATCACAGGAGCGTCCGCTTGTCAAGGGCTTTTTCTGTCAAAACGTGTACGCAGACCGCACAACGGGCGGTCTGCGCGCTTTTTTGTTATCCTGCTATTTCAAAGATTGGATGAACTCGAAGATGGCCTGGGCGGAATTGAAGTTCTCCGGCTCCAGATCGGCCATCGAGATCTCCACGTCGAACTCGTCCATGATCTCGTTGACCAGGGCGGTGATATCGAACGATCCCAGGATGCCGTCGTCGATGAGGGCGGTCTCATTCTCAAAGTCCA
>CANRLX010000147.1 GCA_947631615.1 uncultured Acetatifactor sp. | reverse complement strand
ATCTCAGGGATCCTCGCCTATGCAAAAGAAGGCGTCAGACTCTGGTTTAAGACAAGACGCCCTGCCTTCCGGCAGCTCTGCCTGAAACGGATTATCTGAATCGGGCAAAACAGAGTCTGTTTTCTTATATGCCCCTTCTTGATGGGGCTTATTCGGGTACTCTCGTTTTCCGATCTTCTGTCAGATATCTCCATATGATGACAACGGAACATCCCCAACTGCTGTTTTTTATTCCTCTTACTGCAAAGTACGGAAACTCAAGGCCTGTCATTTTCTTTGCGGTTTCAAAAAGGGGAGATCTGTGGTAAAATACAGGGGAATCAAATTACAATGGGAGATAGAGATCCTAAGGAGAAGGAAGAGACGGCGCATGGGAACGATCATTGATTATTTAAAGGAATATGGGGACTGCTCTTTTCGGGACATGCCCATGAACGATGTGGACAGCCTGGTGCTCTGTCAGCTTGCGTACCTGAAATTTGACGGGATAGTGCCCGAAGTGGAAGAGGACGAAGAAACGGCACTGCCGGAAGGGGCCAGAGAAACGGTGACGCCAAAAGGGGCCAGAGGAACAGCGATACCGGAGGAGGACGAAGAAACGGTGACGCCAGAAGAGGCCAGAGAAACGGCGACGCCAAAAGAGGACCGAGGAATGGTGACGTTGGAAGAGGTGGCGCGGCATGAGCGGGTGGAGGCTCTTTTTTCGGATGTGCGCTACGAGAAGGAGAATCGGGCGCTGTTTGAGGCGATGCTGGGCGGGAGAAGATACCGGACGCTTCGGCTGGGCTATTATGTCAACGTGATCGAGAAGGAGTGGGAGACGCAGTTTTCCGCCGTCACGTTCCTGCTGGAGGACGGCACGCTGTACATCGCCTTTCGGGGGACGGACGAGACGATCGTGGGGTGGAAGGAAGACTTTAATATGGCATTCCAGTCGCCGGTGCCCGGTCAGGCGTACAGCGTAAGGTATCTGAATCGGGTCACGGACAGGTTTGCGGGTGACTTTTATGTGGGAGGACATTCCAAGGGCGGCAATCTGGCGGTTTACAGCGCGATGAACTGTTCGCCGAAGAAGCAGGCGCGCATCCGCAGGATCTACAGCATGGACGGCCCCGGGTTTCGGCCGGAGGTGCTGAGGGAATGTCATTACGACCGGATCGAGGAGAAGGTGTTTAAGATTATGCCGCGGTCCTCCCTGGTCGGTATGCTCTTTGAGCGGGAGATCCACTACGAGGTGGTGGAGAGCAAAAACTTCGGGCTGGCCCAGCACGATCCCTACAGCTGGAAGGTGGAGGGCAGGCATTTCATCAAGGTGCGGGACATCTACGAGAGCAGCAGAAAGATGGATGACACGCTGAACGAATGGATATTGTCCCTGGACGAGACGCAGCTTCGGACCTTTGTGGACACGCTGTTTCAGGTGATTTCCGCCTCTCAGGCAGAGGATCTCATCGCCTTCACCGCCGACTGGAAGAAGAGTATGAACGGAGTGATATCGGCGCTTAAGGAGGTGGACGACGAGACGGCGAAAATGCTGAAGCAGGTCATCCGGTCCCTCTTTGAGATCGCCCGGCTGCACGTGAAGGAGGATGTGGCCTCCGGCATCGCCAGTGTGGAAAACCATGTGTCCCTCAAAAAGAACGGTCCCGACGGAAAGCGCGGACCCAGGAGGCCAGCAGGTCCAAAAGAGGCTCTCCCGACAGAGTAGTGCGCGAGGGATCCAGGCGCTCCGGATGCCATTGCAGGCCGAGGACAGGCAGGCTTTCGTGGACGATGGCTTCCACGCACCCGTCGGTCCGGCACCACTGGATCGCCTCCAGGTGCCTTCCGAGCCGGCCCACCCCCTGATGATGGGCGCTGTTTACCAGGGCTTCCTTCCCGTAGAGCTCATACAGGCAGGAGCCCTCCAGGATGGCGGTAGGGTGGTATTGGTCCTCGTCTGTGAAGCAGTGCAGGCCGGCGGTCGGCAGATCCTGTAGCAGCGTGCCGCCGAAGGCGACGTTGATCACCTGCATACCCTTGCAGATCCCCAGGACGGGGAGACGGTTTTGTATGGCGTGCTCCATGGCCTGAAACTGCAGAATGTCCAGCTCGATGTCAAGGTTTCGGGAGGCGGTGTTTTGCTCTCCGAAAAAGGCGGGAGCGATATCGCCGCCCCCCGGCAGTATCAGAGCGTCACAGCCCCAGAGCGCCGCGGGTTCCAGGGTGGTAAAGGGGTGAAAGGGGGAGCGGTTCAGAAAGTTTTCATAGTTGGAGGTGAAGGCTTTTCGCCCAAAGATCGCTAGTTTCATAATAAAGATAGCCTCGGGGAGGTGTCAGGGCAGTCTATGCCGTTTGCGCCGGAGGATAGAAGCAAACTGGAAAAATTTTATAAAAAAATAATAAAATTCTTTAATTTGTGGCTGTTATTTTCAAAAGAAAAGGAGTAAAATAGGTAAGGTTTCAGGAGGCGCTTGTCCTTTTGAAAATACATAGGAAAGGAAGTGAACATATGGGAGATTTGGCGGCAGAATTGTTGGAAGAACTCAACTGTGAGACAGCGTTTTCCGTCAAGATCGGCGGCTGTCAGATCGATGTGCTGGAATCCGTGGTGATCACCTGGGTCGTCATGGCGATTGTGTTTCTTCTGTCGGTATTTTTGACCAGGAACCTGAAGGTGCGCGGGGGAGGCAAAAGACAACTGGTGGCTGAGACCATAGTGACCAAGCTGCAGAGCTTTGTGACCGGCATGATCGGGGAGGAGGGCAAGGCGTATGTGCCCTATCTGTGCACGGTGCTGATCTACATCGGCATAGCCAACACGATCGGACTGCTGGGGATGAAACCGCCCACCAAGGACATGAACGTCACCGCGGCGCTGGCCCTGATGAGCATTGTGCTGATCGAGGCGGCAGGCATACGCTGCAGAGGCGTGAAGGGGTGGTTGAAAAGCTTTACGCAGCCCATCGCCATCGTGACCCCGATCAACATTCTCGAGGTTTTCATCAGGCCCCTGTCCCTGTGTATGCGGTTGTTCGGCAATGTGCTGGGCGCCTTTGTCATCATGGAGCTGATCAAGATCCTGGTGCCGGTGGTGGTGCCGCTGCCCTTCAGCTTCTACTTTGATATTTTTGACGGGCTGATCCAGGCGTATGTATTTGTATTTCTGACTTCCCTCTTTATACGGGAAGCGATCGAATAAAAAAGAGAAAAGTGCCGCGCAGAAGCGGCGGAACGGAGGACTATTATGGTAGCAATTGGAGCGGGTATCGCAGCATTGGCATGTATCGGAGCGGGAATCGGTATCGGTATCGCCACCAGCAAGGCGGCGGAGGCTGTGGCCAGACAGCCCGAGGCGGAGAGCAAGATCACCAAGATCCTGCTGCTTGGCGGAGCGCTCGCCGAGGCGACCGCGATCTACGGTTTCGTGATCGGCGTGCTGATCATTCTGTTCATGGGGTCCTGATGGGAACCGCAGTGAGAAAAAGAAGAGAAAGGACCAACCGATATGCTGAAATTAGATATCAATCTCTTATTTACCGTCATCAATATTCTGATTTTGTATTTTATCGTGCAGCGGTTTTTGTTTAAGCCGGTCCAGAAGATCCTGGCGGCCAGACAGGCGGAGATCGACCGGCAGTACGCCGACGCGCAAAACGCGCAGACGACCGCGCAGGAGATGAAGGAGCGGTACGAAACCTCCGCGAAGAAAATCGACGACGAGAAGGATGCCATTTTGACCGATGCCCGGGAGAAAGCCGGACAGGAGTACGAGAAGATATTGGACGAGGCGAGAGCGCAGGCGGACCAGATCGTGGAGGAAGCCAGGAAGGATGCGGACGCCGAGCGGCAGAAGCGCAGGCAGCAGGCGCAGGAGGAGATCACGGATCTCGTGGTTGCGGCCACCGCCAAGCTCGTAGCTTCCAAGCAGAGCGCGGAGGCGGACAGAGAGCTCTACAATCAATTTATTGCGAAGACAGGTGAAAAAGCGTGAGTGAAAAGACGAACAATGGATCCGGCAAAAAGAGCAAAAAGAAATTCGTTGTCACCCTGTCCTATGTCACGCCTCCTACAGAGGAACAGCTGAGAGACATTCGGGATCGCATCTGCCAGAGGTACGTCACGGAGGAGCGGCCCGCCGAGGACATCGTTCTTGAGACCGAGGAGGATCCGTCTCTGGGCGGCGGCTTTGTGATCCGGGCGGGAAACGAGGTCTATGACTGGAGCGTGAGCGGGCGCATGAGGCAGCTCGCCGACCGGCTGAAGCGGATCGGCAGAGAGCCGGTTGCCGGAGACGGGGACATTATTCCCCTGCTGAAGAGCACGATCGAAGAATTTGAGCTGGAGGCCACAAGGCATGAGGTCGGAAGCGTCGTGTGGGTGGGCGACGGCATCGCCAACATTGCCGGCATCGACCACGCCGTGTACGGGGAGATCCTGATCTTTGACTGCGGCGTCAAGGGAATGGTGCAGGATATCCGCCACGACACCGTGGGGTGTATTCTCTTTGGGCGGGATACCAAGATCCGCGAGGGAACCAAGGTAGTCCGAACGGGGAAACGCGCCGGAATCCCTGTGGGAGAAGGCTTTAAAGGCAGGATCGTGGACGCGCTGGGTTCCCCGATCGACGGGCTCGGGCCCATCAAAGAGGAGGGCTACCGTCCGGTGGAGGAGGAAGCGCCCTCCATCGTGGACCGCAAATCCGTGGGGGTTCCCATGGAGACGGGCATCCTGGCGATCGATTCCATGTTTCCCATCGGCCGCGGGCAGAGGGAACTGATCATCGGCGACCGGCAGACCGGCAAGACGTCCATTGCGATGGACACGATCCTGAACCAGAAGGGCAAGGGGGTCGTCTGCATCTATGTGGCGATCGGGCAGAAGGCGTCGACCGTTGCCAAGCTGGTGACCACCCTGAGAAAAAGCGGCGCGATGGAATACACCATCGTTGTGTCGGCCACTGCCAGTGACCCGGCGCCCCTGCAGTATATCGCGCCCTATGCGGGCACCGCGCTGGCGGAATATTTTATGTATCAGGGGGAGGACGTGCTGATCGTGTACGACGATCTGTCCAAGCACGCGGTGGCTTACCGTGCGCTCTCCCTTCTTTTGGAGCGCTCTCCCGGGCGCGAGGCGTATCCGGGGGATGTGTTTTACCTGCACTCCAGGCTTTTGGAGCGCTCGGCCAGATTAAACGAGGAGAAGGGCGGCGGCTCCATCACGGCGCTGCCGATCATAGAGACCCAGGCGGGGGATGTGTCCGCCTATATTCCCACCAACGTGATCTCCATCACGGACGGCCAGATCTATCTGGAGAGCGATCTGTTTTTCTCCGGTATGCGGCCCGCGGTCAACGTGGGTCTGTCCGTGTCCCGCGTGGGCGGCGCGGCGCAGACAAAAGCGATGAAAAAGGC
>CANRLX010000146.1 GCA_947631615.1 uncultured Acetatifactor sp. | reverse complement strand
ATGCAGATGGACCTGCTGGGCCACACCTTCTTCGCCTTCCGCAACCAGGAGGCGGACGACGCCTTCTCCGTGGTGTATAAGCGCCGGGACGGGGGCTACGGCATGATCTCCGACACGGAGGATTAAAGACCGAACATTTTTCAGGGCGCGCCGGAAGGCGCGCCCTTTTCTTGCTCTCGGTGCCCTATGAAAGCCCGGCGGATGCGGGCCGAACACTTGGATCGTCCCATGGGGCCATATCATTGCCAGGATGATCACAACTCCATATCCACTTCAAACTCTGCATCCATGAACTTGTCCCGGTCTGTGTTCACCGCTATGGCCGTGGCGAGGCCTGAAGGCTTGCGGTCGTTCACCAGTATCCGCTCCCCGTAGGGCGCGCCATAGACGATGGCATCATACCGGATACCGTTCTCCCTGAGGAATGCCTCCGTCATGACCCGCTGCTCTTCCGTCCGGGACGTGATGAACACCACCATATCCTCCGATCGGATGTTATCGAGAAAGTCTTTCGCCCCGGGCAACAGGGCATCGCGGCCGTCCAGCTTATAGCCGTTGTGTTTCACCACGGTCCCGTCCAGGTCCAGGACCCAGGTCTTTCCAAGCGGCGAGACCGTTATGACCTTACCCATTCTTTAACTGTTCCCCTATGTATCCGCCCGGATGGTTCTCCCTGAAGTCGCTCAGTTCCACGCCCATCCGCTCCGCCAGCGTGATGGCCACGCCCTGCAGGACGATCAGATTCACCGTCGTGGAGTTGTTTGGTACGATATCCCAAGGGTCCCCCTCATGCTCCAGGTCCAGGACGATGTGCTTCGGTATCTCCCGGGTCAGCGTGCTCTCCCGCCGGAACGTCAGCAGCCAGATATCTACATCGCGCTTTTTTAAGAGGCCTGTGAGGTAGACGGATTCTATCGTCTCTCCGCTCTTGGTCAGCACGATCACCAGATCGCCCGGTTTTACCAGGCCCAGATCCCCATGGACCGCGCTGTTGGTATTCATGAAGCAGGCCGGCAGGCCCAGGGAGTTCATGGTACCCACGAACTTGTCGCACACCGGTACGTTCTTTCCCAGGCCGCTGACGATGACCTTATGGCCGCTTTCGATGACCTGCTGGCACTCGCTCACCAGTTGCCCGAACATGTCCCCGTCCAGGGACTCCACCGCCCGCTGGATGGTCTCCAGCACGCCCTTGAAATATGTCTTCATCCCATTGCTTCCTCCAAGTGATACAATCCGTTGTAATACGCCCCGCATATGGAGTCATAATCCTCCCAGGCGTAGGTGGTCAGGCTGAGCCATATAATGGCGTGCAACAGCTTTACCTGCTCCGGCGCCACCTCTCCCTCCAGCAGGCGGAAGAACTCGCCCTCCATGTCCTCCCAGCCGTTGGACCGGATGGACAATGTCACGGCGTTTTCCCCTATGGTAAGGTCGAACCGTTTGCGGTTGAACTGGTCATAATTGCCCACGACAGAATAATAGAGTTTCGCCCAGTCGTAGGCCGGGTCGCCGTACAGCTCCGTATGACCGAAGTATCCACGGGGGTCTATGAGCACTGGCCGTCCATCTGAGCGCAGCATCATATTGGAGAACGTACAGTCTCCGTGGATAAGTTTGAACTGCTCAGGCATATATTCTGCCATCCGCGCCTCCAGCGCCTCCCGGCACCAGAACACGTTCCGGCACTTCCGCCCATTCACGGTGACGTACTCGTCCTTGGCATAGGGCACCAGGTCCGAGACCTTTTCCAGCCGCTTGAAGGTCTTTCCGATATATGCTTCATCGAAACTGGCCCGGTCCGCCGGGACAGACTTGAGCGCCTGGACTGACTTCAGGCACCCGACGACCTGCCGGAGGATATTTTCCTTCTCCTCCCGGGACAGGCCCTCATATTCATAGATGGCCTTGCCATCTATGCGCTCCATTTTCAAGGGCTCATAGCAGGCGATCTTCGGGATATTATCAAAATGCTGGTCCTGCACCGCGCGGTACCAGGCCCGTTCCCGCCTGGCCAGGCCCTCCCCCTGGGCGTCTATGGGCTCCTTCACGAAGATGTCACCCACCAGGTACGTCCGGTTGAAAGGCCGGCTCTTGGCCGCGTCCAGTTTCTCATATTCGGATAGGAGCCCGTACTCCTTTACCCGGTACAGGGGCAGGCTGTCAAACTGCATGCCCGTCCCAGATAGCCACCGCACCAGCTCTCCCGACTCCGGGACCGTGCTGAGCAGGGACTTGTCCGAGAAGTAGAAGAGCCCCGCCACGCCAAAGGTATCGCTCCGCTCTTCCCGGAACACGCCGTCTTCATACTTCCACCGGCAGGGGAAGTCCTTCGCTACGCCGATATAGTTTCCCGGCGTCTCCGGCAGGGCAAAGTCCTGAGGCAGGATCAGATCCGACCAGAGGAGCATGAAAGGCGTATCTGGCGGGAGCTTGTCCATGGCATCCTGTATGCCGGCGCAGGTGCCCGTGTTGCCGCTGGCGCACACCAGCTCATAGTCTACCTCTGCGAAAGCCGCCAGGTACCGCTCCAGTACGTCGCACTTATAGTCCCCGATGATGACGTACCGGCTGTCCGGATACTTCCGGAACAGGTGGAACAGCATGGGCAGGTTGTCGATGGGCACCAGCGCCTTGGGCTTATTCCGCGTCAAGCGTCCCAGGCGCGTTCCCTTGCCTCCCGCCTGTACCACGATGTACGATGGCCTCATATCTTTTTCCCCGATCCTTTATGTTCTTTCCCGCTCAATCCTGGAACTTTTTCTCGTTATACATTTTCATCTGGCGGTATAGCTTCAGCTGCTTCTTCCCGGAGACGACCTCATCTATCAACTCCTGCAGTTCTTCCGACAGATCCGTCCTCTGGCGAAAAAGGATCGCCAGCCGATCGTCGCAGTCTTGCCGGAACGCATCGTCTATATCGTCTCTCTCCCGCTGCTCCGTCATGTGATATATCTTCAGCTCATTGATGCTCAGTTTGTCTATCAGGCTGCCCACCGTCTCCATTAGGCTTCGTCTCCCTTCCTCTGTTCGTCGATCACTATCTCGTCGATCTCCTCAATGAGATCGTTTCTGTGCTGATTGAGGGGATTGATGTTTCGGATCGCCTTCAGCACTACCTCATCGTCCATGCTCCGGACTTTATCCTCTTCGTGCCACATCTCCGTATTCGTGAGCACCAGTTCGCGGATGACCTTTTCCAGGTCCTCCCGGTGCTCGTTCAGTGGCCGGATACGCCGTATCTCATCCGTCACAACTATATAGTCCTCAGGACGCGTCTCGGCCTCCTGGTGCCATGCCCGGATCGTTTCCTGGATCAACTCCACGATATGCTTCATGTCTTTATCCTTCATTTTCCTTCTCCTTTCAGTCCTTCCACCCATGAACTCGCTGTTCCTCGTCCAGCTGCTCCAGCATGAGCCGCTCCGCCGCCTTCGCCACCAGCCCGGCCCGGGTGGTCTCGTACAGCTTTTGCAGGGCCCGTGTGCAGGCGGCATCGTCCTCAAGGCCCGCCGCCCGGCTCACCGTCCGTATCTGGTCCCGGATCGTGGTCAGGCTCACCCTGCCCGTCCTGCCGGCAAATATCGCTCCGCCGGAGACGCCGTTCCGTTCGGCATAGTCCAAAAGCTCCTCCCGAAGGCTGTCCGGCAGACGGACGGTCCTCTCCGCCGTCACGATCTCACCGGCCCGGACCGCCTCCACCGTCAGCGCCAGGAACTCCTGCAGCTGGATACCCGTGGAAACGACCGCCCGCATGGCCAGATACGCCGGCACCTTGCGCATACGCCTTGCCGTCTCCAAGAGCGCAAGGTATTGGTCCCGGGTGAGCTCCTTCCACTCCGGCGCCGGGCCATACACAGGTCCCCGGTGGACCGTTGTAACTTGGCGCCGCTGTATCCGGTCCTGACTGCGCGGTATCTCCTGCATCCTTAACCCTCCCAGCCCGCGATGAGCTGTTCCTGTTCTGCCTGCCTATCCATCGTCTGCTCCACCAGGACCGCAAAGCTGGCCTCCACCGCCGCCCTGGTGGCCTTATACAGCCGCCTCAGGCACTGGGGATTGCACTTCTCACCGGGCACCCCCGCCTCCTCGCTCAGCCCCGCGATAGACTGTGCCACGCTGGCGCGGCTCATGGTCCTGCCCCGGTTCGACATGAAGATGGGCCCCACGCCGATGCTCTGCCGCTCCGCATACGCCAAAAGCTCCTGGCACAGGCATCCGGGCAGATGCAGCATGCTGCGGACGCCGCTGGAGACCACCGTCATGCCGCCTGCCTTCGCCGCCTCCACCGTCACCTTTCCCAGTTCCTGCACCGGCAGGTCGCAGGAGGCGAACAGTTTCACCAGCAGATATTCCCGCTCCCGGTCCAGCCGCTTTGCCGTCCGCAGCAGCTTCAGATATTCGTTCCGGGTCAGCTCCGGCTGGGGGCTGTCCTCCTGCCTGGGCAGGACGGAAAGCTGGTACTCCCGGTGGCCCATATGGTCCAGAAACCCATTTGCCACGATGGCAAAGCTGTTTATCGTGTTAGGGGCATAGCCCTTTTCCTGCAGGAGCCCGACCCACCAGGCCAAGGTCCCCCCGCGGATGCATTTGTCCTCCGGCAGATCATGGTAGAGCTGTTCCAGGATGCTGCCATAACGCTGGTAAGCGGTCGTGCGCCCTTTAGCGCGCAGGACAGACATGTACCCCTCTATGTCCTCACGGGTCATCAAGACGCCGGGCTCTCCGGACGCGGGCCATACAGCGTCCCGCTCCTTCCGGCGGGCATCCGCCGCGGCGGCCTTTTGCGCCGGAAGCGGTTTTTCACGCCAGTTCGGTGAAAAGGAGAGGCGCTCGGCATCCGCCTGCTCGTTCATGAGCTGTTCCACCATATCGGCGGCCCGGACCTCCGCCTCCGCTTTCGCGGCCCGATACAGCTTCCGCAGGGTGCTAGGGCGGCACTTTTCTTCCTCCAGCCCTGCCGCTCTGCAAAGCTCATGCAGGATATAGGATATCCTGGTCTGGTTACAGGGCCGCCCGCTGCGTGTGGCAAAAACCGGCCCGGTTTTTATGCCCTTCCGCGCGGCATAGGCCATGAGCTCATCCCGCAGGCCCGCCGCCAGCGGCACGATGTCACGGCCTGCTTTCAGTTCTCCCGCTTGGACGGTCTCAACCGTCACCCCCGGCAGACCCATCACCGACACGCCGGTGGTGGCCATCACCTTCACCAGCAGATAAGCCTGTTCCCGGTCCAGCCGCTTCGCCGTATCCAGAAGATGCAGATACTCTTCCCGGGTGATATCCGCGCCCACAGTCCACATCTTCCCGGACCCCCTCTCGCCGCCAGCGGAAAGATAGTCATAATTTGACTATTGTTCTTCACGGAAGAGCACCGACGTCCACAGAACAAAAAAATGGTCCTGTA
>CANRLX010000145.1 GCA_947631615.1 uncultured Acetatifactor sp. | reverse complement strand
TCTTTCGCATGGCTTCTCCTCCATTTTGCTGGTATTCTTACAGCCTTTTCATCTGTAATTATACCAAATCAGTGGAGAAAAGTCAGATATATTCCACACTCCAAATCCTTGATTTTCAAGGCTTTTCGGAGTTTCGCAATCGGCTACAATCTATATTGTAGGAGGTAAAAAATATGAAAAAGATCGTTATAACCGGTGCGACGAGTATGGTCGGTGTGGCACTGATTGAGACAGCACTGAAAGATGATTGTCTGAGTACTGTTTACGCTGTTGTCCGGCCAAGGTCACAAAAGCTTAGCAGGCTCCCCAAGGATGAGCGGGTCAAAATCGTTCCGTGCGGAATGGATGAATATGATTTGCTTACCGGAAAGATTGCCGACAAGTGCGATGTGTTTTTTCATCTTGCATGGCCAAGAACAGCGACGTATCAAGAGAGCTATGAGGATATATTGCTCAAAAGCCGCTGTATTCAGACAACGCTTGTTGCTGTAAAATCCGCGAAAGAACTGGGATGCAGCAAGTTCGTTGGGGCGGGCTCTCAGTCCGAGTTCGGTGTGTCCTGCGCTGAAAAGATGTCTCCGGAAACGCCGTGTTCACCAGTGAGGGCAGATGGTGTGCTGCATCTGGCAGCTGGACAATTGGTGCATATCCTGTCTAAGGCATATGGTATGACAGGCATCTGGATACGTATTTTCAGCATTTATGGTAAGTATGATCGTGAAAACTCTATGATTGCCTCGACCATCAAAAAGATGAGTGGGGGGGTGCACTGTTCGTTTACTGCGTGCGAGCAGATGTGGGATTATCTGAGCGCGGAAGACGCGGCAAGAGCATTTTATCTTGCTGGAGAAAAAGTGACCGGGAATCGGACTTATTGCGTCGGGTATGGCCAGGCACGGCCGCTGAGGGAATATATCGAAACGATTCGGGATGTTGTCGCTCCGCAGACAGAGCTCGTATTTGGAGGAGTCCCTTACCCGGCGGATGCAGTGATGTATCTGTGCGCGGATATTGCGGAACTGCAGCATGACACGGGCTGGTCGCCGCAGGTCAGATTTGAGAAAGGTATTCGTCAGATCTATGAATTTGAGAAAGCACATCTGCGTGTGAAGGAGCCGCAGAAATAATATCAACTACGATTCAATCTGTTTGCGCGTAATAGGAGGCATAGCAAAATGGAGAATAAAGGAAGTGTTGGCGCCCTTGAGGCGAATGCCCGTGACACAAGACTTGATGCGCTCAAGGCAATAGCGATCATTGCTGTTTTTGCCTATCACCTCGGATTCCTCCCTTTTGGCTATTTGGGTGTAGATATTTTTCTTGTGATCAACGGATACCTTGTTGCCAGGAGCATGTTGAGGACGGTAGAAAATGGCCGCTTCTCGTATATCAGATTCCTTACGTATCGCGTAGTTCGTCTGTGGCCGGTCGTCCTGATTGCGGCAGTAGCCTGCCTGATACTTGGATATTTCGTTATGCTTCCGGACGATTATGAAAATCTGGGTGACTCTGTCGTGGCAAGCAACTTTTTTGCGACAAATATCCTGTCGAGGATCACGGTGAAGAACTATTGGGATGTGAGTAACGACTATAAACCGTTGATGCACACATGGTATTTGGGCGTTATCGTTCAGAGCTATTTTGTCCTTGGCATGGTGCCTGCAGCGGCAAAGAGGATGAACAAGGATGTTCGGCAGAGCTGTTGCGCTATATTCCTGACCCTGACCGCAGTTTCCCTGATATTGTTTTTCATCCCGTATTTTTCTGACGAAAGCAAGTTCTATTATTTGCCGTTCAGATTGTTTGAGATCACAGCTGGAGCTGCGATCGGCAGCTGGACGACGTGGGTCCCGAGCCAGGCAGGTCGAGCAGGAAAACGGGCTCGGTTTGGACAAGCTGCGGTCGCTTTGCTGATGCTGGCTATGTTAGTGGTCCCTATGCCACAGATCCCTAGCAATATAAAGCTGGTCCTCATCTGCGCAGGAACTGCGCTGCTGCTGATCATGGGGCAGTATGATGCTGATTTCCGCTCTGGAAAAGTGCTGAATGCATTTGCCTTCGTCGGGCGATATACGCTTGGTATATTTATTTTGCACCAGGTCGTGATTGCTTTTTTCAGGTATATGGTAAGGGCAAAATTTACTGCATTCGATGTTGTCTTTATCGTATGCTTGACGGTTTTCCTGACGGTTTTGACATCGACGCTCGGGAAAGTATATAAAAAGGGTCATACAAAAAAGAACACTGGCAGACTTCTGCTGGCCTGCATCATCCCGTGTATGATCATCACAGGCTGTGGATTGACGTTATATATGCGGGGGGGTTGTTCGAGACGTTCCTGAATTGGAAATAACGACGAAGGACATCAGACGCGGAGTCAACATGGAATACAACGAAAGAGTGTATGGCTACAATCAGGCTTTTGCTAATGACGGAAGAGTAAAAGTGCTTGTAGTCGGTAACAGCTTTGCCCGCGATTGGACCAATATACTGCTTGAGAATGATGATACTAAGAATTTAGATATCTCCTATTTCGCACAGGATTATTATACGGAAGAGACAGCCGCCGAGTGCGATGGACGGATTGAGCAGGCAAAATATATCTTTTATATAGGCGGCGCTGCACGAAACCCGGTGCCCGTGCCATTGCCAGAGTTTTTAGAGGAAGCGTATGGAAAAGATAAGGTATATATTATCGGCATAAAGAATTTCGGAGAGTGCAACGGGATCATATATAATAATCGGGGTAAAGAAGGATATTATGACCAGAGCATCATACTGGATGAATCTTATCTGTCCAGAAATGAACACGATATAAAAACATATGGTAATCATCTGATTGATCTGATCGGCATCATACAGAACGATGACGGCAGCATCCCGGTATTTACCCCGGATGGGCGGTTTATCAGCCAGGATTGCGTACACCTGACACATGCCGGTGCGCAGTATTATGCAGAATTGTTTGATCTGAGTTGGATAACATGAGGAACGGAATCGAGTAATGCAGCAGATGCAGAATATATATGACATAGCGATCATAGGTGCTGGAGCGGTAGGGTGCGCCATCGCGCGGGAGCTGAGCCGCTACGAGCTGACGGTCGCCGTTCTGGAGAAAAACTTGGACGTCTCCGGAGAGACCAGCGGCCGCAATTCGGCTGTGGTCCACGCGGGGTTCAATAATGAGCCAGGCAGCCTCATGGCAAAGCTCTGTGTAAAAGGAAACCAAGGCTTTGAGAAGGTCTGCCGGGAATTGGATGTTCCCTACAAGAAGACGGGAAAGCTTCTGGTGGCCTTTGATGACGCGGATATGGCAGCGCTGCAGAATATCATCCGCACCGGAGAGAAAAACGGCTGCAAGGGTCTGCGGGCAGTGTCCCGTGAGGAGGCCCAATCCATGGCGCCCAACGTGGGCGGTGTTGGCGGCATGCTGAGCCCGGAGACGGCTATCTTTGACCCTTTCATATACTGCATCGCCATGGCGGAGAATGCCGTGGAAAACGGTGTGCATTTCTTCCTTGAGCATGAGGTGACGGCAATTCGGACCGGCCCGGATGGCGGCTTTACAGTGCAGGCAGGGGAGGACACCTTTTCCTGCCGGTATCTTGTGAACTGCGCGGGACTGTATGCCGACCGCATCTCGGAGATGGCCGGAGTGAGCGGCTATAAGCTGTACCCCTGCCGTGGCGAGTACTACATTCTGGATAAGATCGCGGACGAGTATCTGAATATACCGGTCTATCCCGTGCCCAGGCCCGGCATCGGCGGTCTGGGCGTGCATCTGACGCCCACCGTCCATGGCAACATCATCATTGGCCCCAGCGCTGAGTATATCAGCGAGCGGGACGATTACAGCTGCACAGCGCAGACCATGGACAAGCTGTTCCGGGAGGCGCGGCAGCTTCTGCCAGTGCTGGAGAGAAAGCACATCATCGGCAATTACGCCGGCATCCGGCCCAAGCAGGCACCGCCGGAGGAGGGTGGTTTCCGTGACTTTGTCATTCGGGAGGAGCCGTCCAGACCCAGCCTCATCAACCTCATCGGTATCGAGTCGCCGGGGCTTACGGCCTCTGTGCCTATCGCGGAAATGGTGCGGGACATCCTGACACAGCGTATGGACCTGAAGGAGCGGCCGGACTATATCGCCGAACGGCGTGGCATCCTGCGGTTTCGGGACCAGACGCCGGAGCGGCAGGCGGAACTTATTGCCCAGGACCCGGAGTATGGCGAGATCGTCTGCCGGTGCCAGAAGGTGACCAGACGAGAGATACGCCAGGCTATTGAGAACCCACTGGGAGCCCGTAGCCTTTCGGCCATCAAGTACCGGGCATGGGCCACCACAGGCCGCTGCAATGGCGGATACTGCCTTGCTCGCATCGTGGACATGCTGGTGCGGGAATACGGTATGGACCCTGCCGCGATCACTTACCGCGAAAAGGGAAGCGAAATGTTCGCAGGGACGGTGAAGTGATGGACAGCTATGATGTGATCGTGATCGGCGGAGGGCCGGCTGGCCTGGCAGCGGCTGCGTCTGCAAAGAGGAACGGGGCAGACAGCGTGCTTCTGCTGGAGCGCAACGTTGATCTGGGCGGGATACTGAACCAGTGCATCCATGACGGCTTTGGTCTGAAACGCTACGGGCAGCAGCTGACCGGCCCGGAGTATGCCGCCCGAGGCATACAGGAGGCCATGGAAGCCGGCGTGGAGTTTTGCACAGGCTGCATGGTGACGGATATGACATCGGACAAAGTCATCACCGCTGTGGGCCGGAAGGGCCTGCGGAAGCTGTCTGCCAAGGCAGTGGTGCTGTCCACCGGGTGCCGGGAGCGCACGAGAGGGATGCTGTCCATACCGGGTCCCCGGCCCGCGGGGATATATACTGCCGGCGTCGTGCAGGATCTGGTGAACTGCCGGAACATCATGCCGGGACGCAGAGCGGTAATTTTGGGCTCCGGCGATATCGGGCTCATCGTGGCGCGGCGGCTGAAGCTGGAGGGCGCGGAAGTGCTGGGTGTGGTGGAGATCATGTCCGAGCCTGGCGGACTGACCCGCAATGTGAGCCAGTGTGTGCTGGACTATGATATCCCGCTGTATCTGGATCACACCGTCAGCCGCATCATTGGAAAGAAGCGGGTGGAAGCCGTAGAGATCGCAAGGGTAGACGCCGATAAGTGGGTCATACCGGGTACCGAGCGGATAGTCGAATGCGACACGCTGGTGCTGTCGGTGGGGCTCATCCCGGAGAACGAGGCAGCCAAAGGCGCTGGCGTGGTGTTGGACCCGGTGACCAACAGCGTTGTCACGGATGCCTTTTTGCAGACCAGCATCCCGGGTGTGTTTTCCTGCGGCAATTCCCGGAACCTGGTGGACTTTGTGGACACGGTATCCCAGCAGGGAGAGCTGGCCGGTCAGAACGCGGCGCGGTATATCCGCGGTGAGGAGATGGTG
>CANRLX010000144.1 GCA_947631615.1 uncultured Acetatifactor sp. | reverse complement strand
ACGGATGCCGTTTCCGCAAACTGCTCTGCCTCCCCATCCTTCACGGTAACCATGATATCCCATACATCCCGATACCGTTCAAAGAAGGTCTCCCTGGTGCTGATTCCAGAGAGGGTGACGAAGCACTGCATAAGGGCAAAGGCAAGGAAAGAGAAAAAAAGCGACAACGACGCTGTCCGCAGGACCTTTTTCTGCGCTTTCAGCGCATTGCCGGCCAGCTCTCCCTCTACTCCAAACAGCATCGAGAGCAGAGGGGAGTTTTTTTTGCGTTTTAGCTGCCATTCCCCGGTATTTTTGATCGCCTCCAACGGTGTCAGCCCCCTCAAGCGCCTGGCCGGAATCCATGCGGAAATCCATATGGTCATGACCGTTGTGAGCAACGTCAGGGCCAAAACCAGCGGGTGATAACCAAAGGACGCCATATGCCTTCCCGCGCCGTCTATCAGAAGATTGCTCAGACACGTAACCCCCGCGCTTCCCGCGATCCCCAGAAGATTACCGGCGAGTAACGGCACCGCACAGGAAACCGCCGCCTCCTGCAAAAGCCACGCGCGGATTTGCCCCGGCGAAGCTCCAATACCGGATAGGATGCCAAGCTGACGAAGCTTTGCGTCCATGGACACCGCAAAGGAATTATGGATAATGACGATCAGAGAGAAGGCTGCCGCCAGCGTGATCAGAAGAAAGACGGGAAGCAACAGCCTCGGAGCGGTATCGCCGGCGCCACGGATCAGGTACAGGGCGAGAAGCTCATAGTGGTAAACGATTCTCTCCTGTGAAATACCGAGCTGCAGGGCAATCTGAGGAGTATCTGAAAAAACCGCCCGCTTATCGCTGAAATAGATATCCACCGTTGGCTCCGTTCCTCTATCTTTCTTCTCGTTTACCGTAACGTTTCTTACATTGGCAAAATTCTCTATCGCCTCCCTGTCCTCCAAGGAAAGCTCCCCCAAGATACAGCTGTGCCAGCCGCCCTCCTCCAACACGATCCGCTCTACCTCATATTTCCACATATTAAACATCAGCCCGCACAAGAAAGACAAAAGCAGCGCCGAAATAAAGGCCGCGATCCTAACGGACAAACCGGCCAAACGACTGTTTTTTCCTGTCGCTGAACCAATCTCTCTCCACATATTCTCCTCCTGCTACTTCCGCCGCTCGTCACCGATAATCCGCCCGTCCTCCAGCGTAATGACACGCCCCGCTTCCAGGGCGATCTTTTCATCATGTGTGATCAGCACTATCGTCTGATCCAGGGTGCGGTTAGAAAGCTTCAGCATATCAATGACCTCCCTGGAATTTTTCCGATCCAGATTTCCGGTGGGCTCGTCCGCCAGAAGCAAGGCGGGCCGATGGATCAGGGCGCGTGCGATCGCAGCCCTCTGCTGCTGTCCCCCCGAAAGCTGACTGGGCAAAGCCTCCAGTTTGTCGGCAATTCCCAGCGTCCTGACAATCGTTTCAAAATACTCGGGATTCGGTTTTTTCTTGTCCAGCGCAAGCGGCAATAAAATATTCTTCTTCACGGTGAGCGTAGGGATCAGATTGTAAAACTGATATACCAGGCCCACCTTTCTGCGCCGGAAGACGGCCGCCTGCGTTTGATTCAGCGCGGAGAGATCGGTGCCGTCCACAATGACCTTTCCCTCCGTGGGTTTATCCACACTTCCCAGGATATGCAGAAGCGTCGATTTTCCGGATCCCGACGCGCCCAGAATCACCACAAATTCTCCTTTGCCGACGGTCAGATCGATTCCGTCTAACGCCACCGTCTGATTGCCGCCGGAACCATACACCTTCCTGACCCTCTCACATTTCAAAATCTCCAATAGGATGCTCTCCTTTCCTCCGGCTGCCCGCCATCTGCGGCACCCGAATATACCCTTTTGGCGCTTGGGCTGTTGTTTTCTTACCACTTACAGTATAGCAGATGAAGGTTACAACTCAGTGACTATAAAAGCGGATTTCAAAAAGAGCTCCTCCCTCCGGCCTGTTATCTGCCCGAATCGTCCCGTTTTGGCGCTCAATGATCTCCTTCGCCAGCGCGAGTCCGATGCCGATGCCGTCCCCGCCTGCATTTTTCCCCCGATAAAACCGCTCAAACAGATGCGGAATATCTTCCTGGGCAAAGCCCTCCCCATCATCCCAGATCCGAATTTCCGTATACAACGGATTCTGGGAGTAACAACAATGAACCGTTCCCCCTTCGTGATGCTCCATACAGTTTTTCATCAGATTCATGATCGCCTCCATCGTCCAGTCCACATCCGCAAGGACCGGCATTTCCCCCTGCTCCGGAATATCTATGGAAGTACCGGAGCCGCTAAACAGCTCCTGCAGATTATCGGCGGCCAGAACAAGAAGCGTATAGACATCCGCTTCCTCCTTCTGTAGCAGCAAGGTTCCGGCGTCAAGCCTGGACAGGATCAGCAAAGAGTCCGTCAGATACGTCAGTCTCGACAGTTGTCTCTCCACCTGATCCGGCGCACAGCAGTCAAGGCCCTCCCTCCACCTCTGAACGGACAGGGAGATCGCCGCGATCGGCGTTTTGATCTGATGGGCAATGTTGGACAGATTTTCCGCAAAATCATTCTTCGCCTGCACCGCCTGTTCCCTGGTCTGATACAGGAAGGTCACCGTTTTGTATATTTCATCCTCCAGCCTGGAAAAATCATCTTCTCCCAAAGCGGAGAGGAGCATCGCCTTTTGGCCGTCCGCCTGCTCCAGATACTCCGCCAGCGCCTGGATCCTTTTCCCCTCCTCCCGATTTCGGTAAAAAAAGGTAACGAGAAAAAGAGAGGCACCCGATAAAAAACCGAGCGCCGCAAAGAAACAATCCTGCCTGTACCGGAATCCGCAAAAATCGGATGCCTGATACCCCAAAGCAGCCAATACCTCTTTTTCCAAAACACCATCGGGATTTTCCCCCGTGTATTCCTTTAACGCAGCCGAAATGATTGTTTGCGTTTCCGGCTCCTGTTCTATCATTTCACAACAGACCTCATTCAGCAGATGAAAGTTCTGTCTGCTGTAGTGGTAAGAGGTGAGCAGAACCGAAACGACGGCGGTGATCAGACTGGCGGATAACACAAAGCCTGTCACGGTAAAGAAATGCTTGCGATCGCTCATATCGTATCCTCCATACGGTAGCCAACACTTCTGACGGTTTTCAGACAGGGCGGCTGGGAGAGCTTATCGCGCAGCCGTTTCATGGTGACCGTCAGGGTATTATTATTCACATAGCTGCCGTTTACATCCCACACCTGCTCCAGAATTTTTTCTCTGGCAACCGTTTTTCCCTTGTTTCGCATCAGATATAAGAGCAGCTCATACTCCGCCGCACTTAACGGTATTTCCACAGAATGACAAAAGACCGCGTGGCGGTTCTGATCGATCGTGATCCCGCCGCAGGAAAGATATTGCCCGGCCGCATTGCCGGTTCTGCGAAGCACCGCCTGGATCCGCGAATATAATACCTCCAGTTCAAACGGCTTTACCACATAATCGTCCGCGCCGCTGTGCAGGCCCGAGACAATATCCTTACTGTCCCCGCGGACCGTGAGGAAAATGACGGGCAGCTCCTTCCACCTGCACCGAATCCAGCGGCATAGGCTGTCTCCCCTGCCATCCGGCATATTCCAATCCAGTAAAACACCGGCGGGAACCTTCTCGCTTAGTCTCTGCCTGGCCTCCGCAAGCGTCCCGCAGATCGTTACCCGAAATTGCCTCTGTTCCAAATATTCCTTTACAGCAAACGCGATGCTCCCGTCATCCTCAATACAATACAAATCCGGCACAGCCGATCTCCTCCTTCCGGCATTGATTGGTTCGGCAGTTTCCTAATTTATATCCTATTCATATTATAGCAGATAAAAGTGACAGTTTGGTGACAAAATATGAGGTCTCCTATTCCGGACTTACTTCTCTGTTATGGTGGCAATTTTCACTTTTGGGGTCAAGCCTTTTAGAGCAAACATGAAATCCCGATTCATCATCGAAATACAGATGGTACAACTCATGGATTTGTCCATGAACACCACCCCACCGGCTTAACTGTCTGCGGCCGACAGGATGCGGATTGCTGCTTGTACTTTTGCGATATTTTCAAAAACATTATTGCAAGACGGCGTTTTTTGCAGTATGATGTTAGTGGAGAAGGCGCGAAAGGAAGCGCATATGGCATTACAGAGCATGGTCGCACAGACCATTGATACTACAGGGCAGGAGGCGCAGTACGACGCCTGTGTGAAGCGGCTTTTGTCCGAGAAGATCATCCTCGCATGGATCTTAAAAGAGTGCGTGGATGAGTTTAAACGGTATTCCGTGAAACAGATCATGAAAGACTGCATCGTTGGCAAGCCGAACCTATCTGTCGCTGCCGTGGATCAGGACGAACCGGACAGGATAGAAGATGGCGGATCTGCCGATGAAACGGTTGACGGAAAAATGGAAGGCACAAACACGGAGGACAATTCCGTCAGGGAAGGCAAGGTGTATTATGACATCCGTTTCGCAGCTGTTGTGCCGGACACGAAAGAGCCGGTACAGCTCATTATCAACGTGGAGGCACAGAAAAGCGACAAAACACCCTACCCTCTTATCAAACGGGCGATCTACTACGGAAGCCGCATGATCTCGGCGCAGAAGAACACGGTTTTTGTGAATAGCCACTATGAGAAGATCCGCAAGGTTTATTCCATCTGGATTCAGATGAATGTAGGCAAAGAAAAAGCGAATACTATCACAAGATATAGAATTGTCGAAGAACAGATCGTGGGACATGTGAAAGAGCGGGAAGCCAACTACGATTTGATAACGGTGCTTATGATAAGACTTGGCAGCGCGGAGACTGCGGACAGACCGATCCTGCGGCTGTTGGACGTTTTGTTATCGGCGGAGACAGAGTCCGACATGAAAAAGGCGATACTGGAAAGGGATTTCGATATTCCGATGACATCGGCGATGAGTGAGGAGGCGAACATTATGTGTAATTTGGGCGAAGGGATCCGAGAACAGGCTTATGAGCAGGCAATGCAAAAAACATGGTTGCAGGCGGTGCTGAACCTGATGAAATCGTTAAACTTAAGCGTGGAAGAAGCAATCAACGCGCTGTGTATACCGGAGGAAGAAAGGCAGTCTTTATTGGAAAGGATCGACGAAGAACTTACCGTGAAATAGACATTTGGATATTTCTTTGAGGCGGGAAATAAAGCAAGGCGGCAGAATCTTGAAAGAGACTCTGCCGCCAGTTTCGTTGACGTTTTAACGGTGCAGAGGAGTCGTCCGATCAGTCTGCAAGGGGGTAGAACGGTGCACAAGCCGCCGATTTTTTGCGGGAATACGGATTGCCGCGTTTGGTACTTGCACGAAGGCGGCAAGTGTGGTAAAATGCGATTGAGATTTCAAGAGACCAAGGTGTACCACTCGGCACTGTTGCAGCAGTGCCGAGTAGGGATGGTATTACCGCTACCACACGATACAGACGGAGTCTGCGATACACCCGAATGTATTATACCCTCCAGAG
>CANRLX010000143.1 GCA_947631615.1 uncultured Acetatifactor sp. | reverse complement strand
GTAGTTTGCCGAATCCCCGTGGTCAGTATAGCAGATTTTATCAACGGAAGCGCCCCCGGTTTCATAGCCTAGTCGGTGCCTTTCGCAGAAAGGCGGATTATAAGGAAGGATGATACCGTCAGCCGGATTGAAGCGATTGTGAATCCGCCGGTGAAGCCACAGCCGCCGCAACCCTGTCCGGGACCTCAGCCGCAGCCGAAGAAGGAAGTCATTAAGGCCATCCACCGGCAGGCAATGTTCCCGGCGAAGACCCTGAAATCCGAAGAAGAAATCGATGCCTATGGGCACATCCTCCCATGGTGTCAGGACACTGTCGGGATTCCGGCTCTCAGGACCGGTGAGTATGTGATAGAGATGGAATCCGAAATAGGAGTCAAAGCCCTCATCCCTCCCGTGAGGATTATCGTCAGGACTCCGAACAGCCATATCCCGCCGCCGATGATCCGGCCGGCTCTCTCCCGCTGCCCCGCGCCGATGATCCGGGCTACATAGACCGTCAGACCCATGGCGAGGCCCGTGATTACCACGGTGACCGTCTGCATGATCTGGCTCCCGGTGGACACGGCGGAGACATATACGTTGGCCAGTTCCCCGCCGAACCGTCCCACCACCATCAGGTCCACGGCGCCGTACATGGTCTGCAAAAACAGCGCCAGCAGCACCGGCAGGGCGAACCCCACCAGCTGAGGGACAATCTCCCCCTGTGTGAAATCGTGGTCTCGTTCCATTTGCTCACTACTCCTACATCCCTTGAAAGATCGCACTACAAAAAACGCCGGATAAGCCGACCGCACAAAATACGGTGCCTTATCCGGCGTCGCTGCTACGCTGCGCCCGCCCTCCGGCAGAGATCCCATGCGGCATCTTATCCGACGTTCGATATACGGATCGAAACATCCTCCGATGAACGGAACGGATTATAGCACAGAGAGTATGGAGAAGTCAAGGCCGCAGACAGAAACCGACAAACGACCTTCAAGACCGGGGAAGACCCACATGATCCGCATATCCACCCCGTCATATCCATGCACGATCCGATGTCGCATCCCATAGATCTGCCGCCACGGGATCGTCGGAATCATCTCTTTTGCGGCGTCACTCAATGAATTTTTGGATCATTCTCCTATCTGCATCAGATTAAACACCGTGGCTTCCACCCGCATCGAATCTGCTTCAAAGTCGGAAAGAGAATGGCAATCCTTGCAGTACCGCAAAATCGCCTCTGTGTGCTCCTGCAGTTTCCGAAGGACACGCCTGTCCTTACTGTCCATAAATCCGCACCCCGCTCTCTTTTATCTCCCGGGCAATTCCGGAATCCGCAGTGATTTGAGATACGTCCAATAGATCCACCGGAATTTCCAGCGCGGAAGTTACATCCTCCAGCAATCCGAAGAAAGCCAATCCCGAAGGCCGCTGTCAACCAGCAAGTCCACGTCACTTCTGGGTGTGGCGTTCCCTTTGGCGTAAGATCCGAACAGCACCGCCCGTTTGACGCCATTTTGCTTGAGAACCGGCGTCAGGATCTTTTTCAGTTCGGAAACCGTATAAACTCTACTAATACGCTACCTCCTGCCTGTCGGCCCCTTCGCGCCCACATCTCATGAAAATCTTCCTGCTCAAAATTTGCTATAAGAGACCCCGTAAATTTTATGTAATTCCTCTCACTGGTAACATAATTCGACCAATTTACACAAAATTTTCTGCGGTCTCCGCTATTATTAAACAAAGAGAAGATGTTAACTCTGTACCCCTACAGACTTCTCCAGCGCACGCTCCACGAAACTATTTAAAGACATCTGCTGTGCTGCGGCACAGATCACCGCTTTCTTGTGCAGCTCCGGCGAGATTCGGACATTGAAGCTGCCCTTATAGGCCTTCTCCGGCGTGGTCCCCTGGGCTTCACATAGGGCCAGATAATCATCCACTACCCCATGAAAATCTTCAACCAACTCTTTTGCGGTTGTTCCCTCATAAGACAGCAGTCCCCGGATCCCCATGACCTTTCCAAAAAACAGGCCATCTGCTTCAGAGAATTCCACACTGCCAACATAGCCTTTATATTCCATCGTGTTGTTCACAGCAATCCCTCCTGTTCCAGCGTATCAATCAACTGCTTGATCTGATACTCCAAAAGTTCTTTCCATGGGTGCGGCCTGTGCAGAAAGATCGGCGCATGGCTGTCACTGACGAACGCAACCCGGGAGCCGCTGGTCCTGCCCTTGTCAAAACGTCTATAAGAGAGATACCCCAACAAAGTTTCAGCTTCACTGAACGTAAAATCCGTTGGCTTCGATTTCAACCTCTGGATCAGTTTTCCTTCTGGCCCATGGAAGCCCCCCTATATGTGTAGTATATCACATCTCCGGCATTTTAGCAACTATTTTTAGTTGCTAAAATCAAAGTGGTCAAAAAAAGGCCTTTCTCATGGCTAATGATAACAATTAAAGGTGTTTCTATGTGAATATTTATCTGATTCGTAGCGAACTTTCTTGGTATTGATTAGATAATCCGTGTTTTTTCAGAAGCGCTTTTGCTAGAATCTTTTCCGCTGTGGACATACGGGGGCCGAATAGTACTCCGTGTTTTGTACGGCTACTTCGTCTAATTCTAAAAAAATCTTTGATATGGTGCGTCTTGCTTTAAATTTTCTATCCTTCGTACACATTCGTCTCGCTTTTCAAAAGTGATCGGATACATTTCCTGCATACCCATCGGGCCAAAAGAAATTATGCATCTCCATTCCTCTTGAAATTTCCATTCCTTGCTTTTGTACTCCCCAAGATCCTTAAATGAATAGTGGACTTTCCGTATAGGCGGTCTATCTATTCCGCCGTCCTGATAAGTAACTGTTTTAACCGTTGGAAACAGGAGAGACTTGTCATCTGTATACTTTATTTGGACAAGTTGTGACTGCGCAGGGACAACACTTGCTCTGTTATCGTTAAAAATTCTCTCTTCGTTGATGAATGTTACAATATCTTTTGTGAAATAATACTCTCCCTTTTTATATGAGTACTTCTTAAAAGGGAATACAGGCATTTTCAGGCGCACTCCATGCATATTGGGAGTATATAGATTCCATAAAGCTATTGACTCATGCTCATCCGCGGTCCAGCAGCTTACATTGATATACTTTCCAAAATACCCCCATATCCGCTGTTTCCGCTTCTTCCAAATCATCAACATTCGTTAGATTATTAAAACAGAGTGTCCTGGTATCAAGAATGCGAATCAAGGGTAAAACAGGGATACCTCGACGGTCGGTGAGTGGTGGCAACCCTATACATCTTCCTCACAGATTTGTCCATACCCTGCTCCCCTTTTCCTTATTTATCCATCCAACCCGTTGCCCATGCCGTGAAGGGTCTTGTCTATGCCATTGATGGTGTCGGAGGGGATTTGGCACAGTTCCATGATCTCACGTGCGGTGTTATTGCCCACAGCGGTCATCAGTCCCTCCACTGAATAACCTCTCGCCTTTGCCACAGCTTCAATGCCGGCAAACATGGGAGCCAGCACGTCCTTTGCCTCCTCGCTTTGCCCGCACAAATGTCTGAGTGAACATTCCACACTGAGTACCGGGGCGAAATCCGCATTCATGCTGACAGCGGCAGTCGGATCTGTAAAACCGTTCCGGGTGAGTTTTCCCATGATTTCGCCCAGCCACTCAATGCTGTCCGGTACCCATTTCGGCAGACGGGGACAGACAGAGTTTGTATTGATCCAGTCTTCTGCGGTTGAAAAACCGTGACCGCCGTAGGAATAGATGTGGCTTTCAAACGCAACACCCTTTTCAGCGAGGGCAAGCTCCATCATAGGGGAGCTTTTGATGTCCACAGTACGGTCATCCCTTGCCGCCACGATAAAGCAGGGGCAGGTCTCCGGCGTGACTTGCTCATAGGGATAGGGCATTCCCGGCTGACACATATCCACAATGTCCTTCAAAATGGCGGGGTAGACCAAAACCGCAGCAGCAGGCTTATGCTCGGCAAGGGTCGCGGCACAGGCGGCCAGATGTCCACCCGCAGAGAAACCAACCACGGCAATCTTCGCCGGATCGATATGCCATTTGTCCGCATTTTCGATGATGAGGGGCATGGCCTGCTCATAATCGTTCAGGGGATTGGGCCAGCCGCCCTTGCTTGTGACCGTATAGCGGAGAACGAAAGTCTGATACCCCGCCTTGAGGTAAGCCATTGCCACAGGATCGGTCTCCCGGTCGGAGCGGCATATCCGCCGCCGGGGATTACCATCATGGCAGGGCGCTTGGCAAATCCGAACTCGCCGTCAACCTCCTGGATATAGGCGATCAGCGATACATTTCTTTCCCCATTGAGGATAATTCTTTCCGTAGTCATAGCAGCACCTCATTTAATCTGTGATATGTTTCCCAATAAAAGCCATCATGGTATCAAAGGCTTCCTTTGCGTGGGGTTCTGTCGAGAGCTGATCCATATATCCGTGAAGGAGATTTGCGCCTGGGAAAAAGGTCATCTCGCACGGAACGCCGATCTTGTCCAGCTTTGCTTTCACGCCGCGCGCTTCCGTGATAAAGTAGCCTTTTTCATCATTCGGTTCATTGGAAGCATTGATCCAAGTGGGGATAAAGGTATCGAGAATAAATGTCTTTGCGTTAATAATGGCAATATTGCCTTTGGGATCGTTTGTCCTGGCTCCAATGGAGCAGCCCAGCAAGTTCTTCTTCGTTTGTAGCGTCAGGAACCAAAAAGAAATCTTCCAGATGCTTTGCCAGGAAAGCAATATCAGATGTTTTCTGCACATCGGCCATTTCCACGACGGCGGACAGTTTATCCCAATCCATGTTGTCGGCGTCCAAAGACCGAAGCAGCTTGTTTGCCTCATAGATCCCTTCGCTGCGGATGATGCCGTCCATGCGTTTCTCCCATGCATCATTCTTTATATAGTTGAAATAGAACGAGAATGTGCAGTCACTGACAGAAGGCGCGCCAAGCCTGGCGATGGCCTTCTTGATTGCCAATTCCTCCGGAAGCAGAAGCAGTTCCGTGTTTCCGTTGTAGCTGATCTCTGCACAGGCAAGCGTGCTTTTATAGGCGTATTCGGGAAAAGTCTGCCCATCGTACACCTCATCCATCTCGTCAAACGGGTTATAGATGAGCAGACCCTTTGCCGTAATCTGTGCGAGTCCGCAGTCAATGAGATCTTTGCCGATAGCGGCATATTTCGGATCGTTTTCATCATTCGCCGGGACAGCCCCTTCCGTATTCACGACATAGGCTCTGCCGATTTTCCCGTAATTGCTGATGTCCTGCACCAGAGTGAAATGATCCAGATTGAACGTCAGGTTGATGAGATTCTTGAGGGAAGAATCGTCCAGCTTGGAAATCCCGATGAGAAATTGGTCGTATTCGAGGGTATCGAAACTCTCTATACGCTTGGCGAGGTAATTCATCTCATCCAAATTGACCTCCTCCGTTGTACGTTCTCCGGCCTGTACGTTTGCGCGCACCGCCCCAAAGGCCGTGAGCCCGCTCCACGCTTCCT
>CANRLX010000142.1 GCA_947631615.1 uncultured Acetatifactor sp. | reverse complement strand
GATCGGTTTTACTGATGATCTAACCTTCACGTTAAACCCTCCTTTCAAAAAAGACCGTTTTACATTGTAACATAGGCCCTCGCACTTTGCAAGAGTTTTTCCAATTTATTTACAAATATTTAGGGATACTTAGAGAACCGCATACACTACAAATTCCTCATTGTCATAAACTGCACGATATGCCGCCTCCTCCAGAAATCTGCCGATCAGTTCCAGCTTCACCCTGGCAAACTCGTCGTAAAACAGCCCATCCTCTTCTCCCGTCTCCAGATACGCCGCATGCCGCTTCTCCAGGATCACCACCGGTGGGGCAATCCCTTCTCGGATCTCCCCGGCGATTCCCTCCAACTCCTGCGCCATCCTTTCAGGGGCATAAGAACGCAGATCCCCCCATATGTTCACCGCCGGTGCCAACCCCATATAATAGGAAATTCCCGGTATGTATCCGTAAAGGATGCCTTCCCGTCCAAGCAGCCGCGACTGCTCCAGATACACATACAGCCCCTGCAGCGCTTCAGCTTTCCGTGCCTCCGTGTGCATTCCTGCCAGCACAGGAACGCCCTCCACCTCCGCCGTCAGCTCCCTGCCTCCCACGGCGCCCTCATATACAAACTCCCTTCCGAAGCCCGCGCACTGCGTCAGCGCGAAAAACACCGCCGCAAAGATCACACACTTTGCAGGAAAGGCCAAAACCGTCTTCCTTCCGACACAGAACCTCCACCCCAGCCACAGCGCCCCGGGCAGCGTCAGAAAGGTGTTGTTTAATACGGCGTACATGGCGTTATTGCCTCCCAGAGGGGTGAGAAAAAGGATCAGGAGCAGCAACACCGCCAGCAGCCTGTCCTCCCCGGCAGCGTTTTTGTCCAATATCCGCAGCAGTGCCAGCAGGCCGGTCACCTCAAAGAGGATCACGCATGGCGCGTAAACCGCCTCATAAAGCGCATAATCGCCATAGTTAAACCCCAAGCGTGCCATTTTCCACATCACCGCTGCAGTGATCGTCACACAAAGCCCTTTCTTCAGATGCTCCAGCTTCCCGGGCAGAAACAGGCATACCACAAGGCAGCATCCGAATATCAGCAGGAAACGCTTCATCCAATAGGTAATATCCGGATCCACATATGCTGCCAACATTCCCGTCAGCATATTCACGGGCTTGTAATCCACTGCGTTTTCCGTCATTTGAAACAGTCTGGCGATACCGGTCGCGTACTGTCCAATCCCGTAGCGAAGAGAGATCACGCACAGCAGACCTGCCAGCCCTGCCGCATATCCGATAATGCACAGTCCTGTCTGCCGCAGAACCTCCCTGAGCTTTTTCCTGAGGAAAAGGCCATAGGCCCATACCGCCAGGATCAGACCGGCATCCACCAAGTTGGAAAAGCGGTTCCCCACATTCAGCCCCAGCACGATCCCGGCTGCCACGAGCCGCCGGCCGTCATTATCCACAAGCCCCCTGTACAGAAAACACACGCCGATCAGGAGAAACAGATAGGTGAGATAGCAGTACAGTGCAGACGTGGGAAGCCAGCAGAGCGAAACTGCCCCCAAGACGCCGAAGAAGGCCACCGGTGCCCACATCCGCAGCCTCCGCACACAGAAAAAATAAGAGACTGACGCCGTAATACTTACGATCAGTCCCGTATAGATGTTCATTCCCAGCATGTATGAGCCAAAGGGAAGCCTCATGAGCAGGCTTCCGGCACAGTTGGAAAGCCAGGTGGCAAAAAACCACATCGGGTCCATGTACATAAGTCCGCCATACTGGAAATTGGCATAATTATACCCGCCATCCCACAGATCCACCCCAACATTGACATGCCGGAGCGGATACAGCACCAGCACCGCCACGCTGAGGAGCCAGGTCCCACGCCGGAAATATTTATTCCTCCATAATTGCAGCAACGTATCTCTCATTCTATCCTATCTTTCCCTGCTTCCCAGCGCCGCAGACACATCTTCCTCCCCAGCCCTTCCCTGCTTTACCGCCAGCAGCCGTAGTCCGGCGGCGCCCATCGCCATAGCCGCCACGCTGACGATACGAAAAGTAAACGGTACATGGAGTCCCGAATGATGCTGCACCACAATATACCAGGCAAACGGAAGACATGCCGTCATAAGATAGGGCACACAACACCCCAAGGCCCGCTTTAGGGAGCTTCTCCTCACAGCCACTACAAACGCCGCCGCGTCGAACACTGCCAGCAGGATCGCCATCGCCGGGTAAATCCAGGAACTGTACTCCTGCAGATTCAGCCCAATCACATAAAAGCCGCCGTTAAAGCGCGGCCGTCCCCCGATGGCTTCCGTCCACCCAAGGATAGAACTGACTGCGGATTTGATCGTCCCCGTATGCAGCGTCAGATCCGCCAGCACCCACTTGGAAGCCCACATGGCCACATATCCCAGAACCCAGCTGAAGGAGCAGGCAATCATCCTGCCGGCCTGCTCCTTTAGCCCGCCGCTTCGCTTTATCAAAAATAGCGTGCAAAGCGGAAAGCCCAGGGTAACGATGGGATAGGTCAGAAAATCGAAATATGCCACAGCTACCCCGATCATCAGGAATAACTCCGGGAACAGTTCCTTCTCCTCCAGCCAGTGGAACCGCAGAAGGATCAGCAAGACCGCCGCCAGCGTGATCACCCAGCACACCGTCATGGCCAGGGAGGTCAGCATGAGAATCGGCTTCATAAAAAGCACCCCGATGAGCAGCGCGAGCCCTACCTCGGGATGCCCTGTCCGCCAGGCCGCCAACAGCGTTGCCGCCGTCAAAAGCACCTGAAAGACAGCCCCGACCCACAGAAGCTGCTCCCAGGTAAATAGCAGGAGCAGAGGCTTCAGATAGATCAGATAACCATGCCAATATCTGGAATACTGACGTTCATACATGGCTGAGACATCCCCGCCCTGGCTGAGATATTTCAGTGATATCTCCGGCGTCCACAGCGTCTCATCCAGATCCAGATGGTACACCCACATGGCATGCTCAAAAGGATTCCTGTCAGGGAAATCCTCAAAGGCATTCTGTACCATGATCGCCTCTGTGAAGGTCTCCTTGTTCTGCTGCAGATATCCCTTCAGACCACGGGCCGACTCCTGGGAGCCGTCCGTCACGATACGCTCCACCGACGTAAAGACATGCCTCCGGACAGACTCCGTGGGAAGACAGAATACCAGCGTCAACAGCAGAGTTCCCAGAACAACACTGGCTGCCCCCATGCAGAACATTTTTCTGATATGGTCGAGCCAGGATATTTTCCTCTCCCGCATAAACGCTTCTCCTTACTTATCTCTCCAAATGATCCTTCCCTTGCTCAGATCATAGGGAGAAAGCTCCAGGGTTACGCGGTCGCCGGGAAGAATACGGATAAAATTCTGACGCAGCTTGCCGCTGATATGCGCCAGTACGCGGTGGCCGTTCTCCAGCTCCACCTGGAACATGGTATTCGGCAGCTTTTCCACAACAGTTCCTTCAATTTCGATCACATCATTTTTTGACATATATTTCCTCCATTCACTCCTGCTGATTTCTGTTCTCCTGCTTTAAGCCTGATGGCGTATCTGATTTCCTCGTCGCGGACGCCGTCTCCGGATGCGAGACGCCGCCGCAGTTCCTCTTCCACCGCGGCGTTGATCGGCTGAATATGCTTCCGTCGTTTTTTCTTGGGCGCTTCCAGCAGCTTCAGCCGGCCGTCACACAGATATACAAAATCGCCCTCCTCGGCAGCCACCACATAAAGCGCGCCCTTGTCATGTCCGGCTTTTGAAGTTACGAACTGTCCTATCATAATCTGTCCCACCTTTATTTCCGCAGACAATGCGCCGGGCCGGCAGAGCCGTCCCCTTGCCGGTCCGGGTATCCGACTGTTTCGCCGGATGTTCAGTAAAGCGTAAGGATCTCGGGATCGCCTTCTGTGATCAGGATCGTGTTTTCGTAATGGGCCGACCAGGATCCGTCCTGGGTCACAACCGTCCAGTCATCGTCCAGCCACTCCACGTCCGCTCTTCCCATGTTGATCATGGGCTCCACGCAGAGCGTCATCCCGGGTCGCAGCTTCGGTCCCCGCCTTACCTGCGCAAAATTCGGTATCTGGGGATCCTCGTGCAGTCTCGTTCCGATGCCATGCCCCACCAGCTCTCTCACGATTCCGTAGCCGAAGGTGTCGATGTATGCGGCAATGGCATTGGAAATTTCATAGAGATGATTGCCTGCCCTTGCCATCTTTATTCCCTCAAAAAAGCTCTGCTTTGCAGCGTCGATCAACTTCTGCGCCTCATCGCTTATCTGTCCCACGCCAAAGGTCCTGGCCATGTCGGAATGATAGCCTTGATAGATCAGCCCAGCGTCCAGGCTCACGATATCGCCCTCCTGCAGGATATGATGCTTCCTCGGAATCCCGTGCACCACCTCGTCGTTCACGGACACGCAGATGGACGCCGGATAACCGTTATAGTGCAGAAAATTCGGTATACAGCCGTGCTGCCTGATCAGCTGGTCCCCCAGAATATTGATCTCCATAGTGGACATACCGGGATGCACCGCTTCCTCAAGGCTCTGAAAAACATCTGCCAGCAGCCTGCAGGACTCCCGCATCAGCCGGATCTCCTGTTCGGTCTTAATCGTAATACCCATGACTATAATACTTCCTTTCAGACGCTGTTTCAGCCAAGAAACCCACAAATTGCCCGGAACACATCCTGCATATCCATCGTACCGTCCACCGTTTTCAGCACACCCTTTTTCGTATAAAAATCGATCAACGGCTGTGTCTGCTCATGGTAGACCTTCAGACGGTTCTGCACGGTTTCCGGCTTATCGTCGTCGCGCAGCACCAGTTCACTGCCACAGGCGTCGCAGATTCCCTCCTTTTTCGGCGGCACATGCTCCATGTGGTAGGTGGCGCCGCACTTTAGACAGGCCCGTCTGCCGGACATTCTTCTCACAATATTTTCGTCCGGAACATCCACATCGATGGCCCAGTCAATCTTTTCCCCAAGCTTTTCCAGCGCCTCGTCCAGCACCTGCGCCTGCGGAATCGTGCGCGGGAAACCGTCCAGCACATAGCCGTTCTCACAGTCCTTCTGTGCCACCCTGTCAAGCAGGATCCGGACCGTGAGTTCATCCGGAACCAGCAGTCCCTGATCCATATATTTTTTTGCTTCCATGCCAAGCTCCGTTCCGTTCTTAATGTTGGCGCGGAAGATATCGCCTGTGGAAATGTGAGGCACCCCGTATTTTTCGGCGATCAGCTTCGCCTGCGTCCCCTTGCCGGCCCCCGGCGCTCCCAACATGATGATTTTCATACTCAGTCATCCCCTTCTGTCCGCTGCAGCGGACATTCTACAGATTGTTCCCCGCGAACAAAAAATCAGGCACGACGCCTGCGCGGGCATTTAATTTCCTGCTTCCAATTGTGAAATGAGACCGGGCAGTCGCCTGCCCGATCTCCGTATCTCTTTCCTAATTCTCCAGAAAGCCTTTATAATTGCGGACAAGCATCTGAGATTCCACCTGTTTCATCGTTTCCAGCACAACGCTCACAATAATGATCAGGCTGGT
>CANRLX010000141.1 GCA_947631615.1 uncultured Acetatifactor sp. | reverse complement strand
TCGTGTTCTCGGCGATGATGTGCTGCACCACCACCGTCCCGGCTGTCTGTCCCTGCCGCCACAGCCTTGCGTTCGTCTGCTGATACAGTTCAAGGCTCCAGGTAAGCCCGAACCAGACGATGGTGCTTCCTCCGCTCTGCAGATTCAGCCCGTGTCCGGCCGACGCCGGATGGATGAGTGCCACAGGCAGTTCTCCGGCGTTCCATCTGCGGATACTGGCGTCGGTGTCCAGCTTTGCGAAGTCCACCTTCAGTTCTGCAAGCCTCGCTGAGATCCGCTCCAGGTCGTGCCGGTACCAGTAGGCAACAAGCAGCGGTTTTCCGTTCGCCGACTCGATGATATCCTCCAAGGCGTCCAACTTGCGGTCATGGATCTTCACCACCGACTCATCATCGGAATAGACCGCGCCGTTCGCCATCTGGGAGAGTTTCCCGGACAGGGCGGCGGCATTGGCGGCTGTTACCTCGCCCTCCGGCAGCTGAAGGATCAGTTCCGCTTTCATATCCTCATACCGCTTTCGCTCATCCTCCGACAGATACACCGTATGCTTGGAACTGACCAGTTCCGGCATCTTCAGATGGTCGGTGGACTTCATGGAAATCGTGATATCAGATATTTTGCCGTATATCTCCTTCTCTGCGAAAGGGAGAGGCTTGTAGCTGTATACGATGGGACCGTTGACCTTGTCCGGCTTGAAATACGCCGATCTGTACTGCCCGATGAACCGCCCAAGCCGCTTCCCCATATCCAGGAGGCGGAACTCAGCCCATAAGTCCATCAGCCCGTTGGCGGTCGGCGTTCCCGTAAGCCCCACGATGCGTTTCACCCTCGGTCTGACCTTCATAAGGCTGCGGAACCGTTTCGCCTGATGGTTTTTGAAGGATGAAAGCTCATCGATCACCACCATATCGAAGTCGAAGGGAATGCCGCTCTTTTCAATCAGCCACTGCACGTTCTCACGGTTGATGATATAAATGTCCGCCCGCCTGTTTAAGGCTTGCAGCCGTTCTTTTTCCGTTCCCACTGCCACGGAATATCGCAGCCCGTTCAAGTGTTCCCATTTCTCGATCTCCGCCGACCATGTAAACCTCGCTACCCTTAAGGGTGCCACCACAAGCACCTTATGCACCTCGAAGCTGTCAAACAGGAGATTGTTCAGCGCCGTCAGTGTGATGCTCGTCTTGCCAAGTCCCATATCCAAAAGGACTGCGGCAATGGGATGGCTCTCAATATATCCCGTGGCATATTTCTGATAATCATGTGGCTCGTATATCATCGATGATCCCTCCAATCTGCTCCGCGCCGTCAAGGACATATACCTTGAAGCCCAGCCGCCGCAGGAGTCGGTGCCGTGCCTCCTGCAAAGGGCGTGGGTGTTTACCCGGTGCTTTCACTTCCACAAATCCCATTTTGCCGCCCTGCAGAAGTACCAATCTGTCTGGCACCCCGTCGAATCCCGGCGAGGTAAGTTTTGGCGCGATACCTCCTGCGGCTTTTACGGCTTTCACAAGTTTCTGTTCAATCTGTCTCTCCCGCATACTCCCTCCATAACTCCTCGAATGCCTCCACCGCTCCGCTGCAAGCGCCAAGCCGTCCCAGGTACCTTGCGATGATGTCGTGTTCCGCCAAGATGGGGAACTCGAAGTCGTGAAGCATGTCCCTGACAAAATCGCCGCATGGCGTGGTGTCCGTCTCGAACTTCTTCGCCCAATGGAAGAACGGGCTGGGATTGTCGTTGATGTCCCGTGTCAGCACGATGCGGTATCTCCAGTTCAGATCCTTCGGATTCACGGGCTGGTATCCGGCAAGCAGCATGGCGTCCTTGAACTCGTTGTTCGTGAGATAAATGTGCGTATCGTGTTCCAGCATGTGCTTGATGCCGTAGCTCGTGTGTCCGTGGAGTATCTTTTTCCCGGTACGGATATTCTTCCTGATCCACTCATCCACAGCCGTTATCACCTCATCGGCACGATCTGTGATAAGCGCCTCATCGATAAATCCGTTCTCATTCGTATAAGGTCTTCCGTTTCTGATCATTTTTCGCTTTCTCCTTTCAGAAGTTGTCCCGTCCAGCACCTGTCCACAAGACCTGTCCACAGTAAAAAACCTTGCTGTAACTGCGTTTTCGGCGTTCCTGCGGACAACTGGACGCCATTTTCCTTTACGCGCGAAATACGCGCATTCGCCTGTGTGCAGGACGGGATTGCTATTATGAAAATCAATGATTTTGTCTTTTATAGATTTTTCTGTCCAGTTGTCCACGGAGAAGCAGAAAAGCCTTGTGCTGACTGCATTTTCTGACCGTGGACAACGCCCGGACAGGTAATGGACAGATTAAGTTGTCCTCGTATATACACGCTGTCGCCCATAGATGGGGAGCATCTGCCGCGCCCCGCTTTTCTCCCAGCCCTCGATCCGCACCATGATGGCGGAGATGGCATAGGAGTCAGAAGGACGCATCTCCTCCTTGCTCTTGCCGAAGCATTCGCACCAGATCTCGATGTTGCTCACGGTCTGACGCTTCACGGTTCCCTCCGTCCTTGTCGGATCGTCGATGTCGCGGATATACTCCTTGCGCCTGTAATAATCCATGCTGTCCCAATTATCGGGGAGAAGCATTTCGAGGTAGTTCCGCACGATGCCTTCACGGTCATCCTGCTCCATCGCCTCACGCTGCTCCTGCTTGGCATAAGCCTCAAGGTCGGCGTCGAGATACAGCTTTTCTCCCGCATTGGCAATCTCGGCGACCTCCGCCCATATCTGCTGCACGACCTCGGCGGTCATGTCCCAGGGCTTGAATTTTCCCTGCCCGGTGACCTTCACGTTCCAGAACCTGCGGTTACCGGTGATGTCACGAAGGTAGCCGTTCTCGCTGTTGGTGGTTCCAAAGAACACGCACTGTCTCGGATGCGGCGTTACCCGCCGTCCGAAACTGGCGCGGTACTTATCGTCCTGCCGGGATATAAAGGCTTTCACCTTGTCGATATCCGCCTTTTTCATGCCTGCCAGTTCGCCGATCTCCAGAATCCAGTATCCCTGCAGCTTTTCAGCGGCGGTCTTATCGTTCATATCCGAAAGCGCCAGACTGTCGGAAAACCACTCCCCGCCAAGGCAGGCGATCAGGGTACTCTTTCCGATGCCCTGCGCACCGTTCAAAACGATCATGGTGTCGAACTTGATGCCGGGATAATGCACCCGCATATATGCCGCGCACAGCGACTTCCTCGTGACCGCCCGGACATAACGATTGTCCTCTGCGCCGAGGTAATCGATCAGCACGGTCTCCGCCCGTTTTACTCCGTCCCACGGCGGAAGTGACTCAAACATCTCCCGGATAGGATGGTAGGAACGGTCGTCCGTCACCTTGGTGACAGCGATGCGGTAGTTGCGTTCCGAAAAGGAGCCGTAATGGGAATCCACAAAGCTGATAAGCTGCGCGTCATCTGCGTCGCGCCAGAACCTTGCCGGGTGCTTCCACGGCACCTCACCCTTGATCTCCATGCCGTCCGCCAGCTGATTGAACACTATGCCCTTGAGGTTGGGATCGTTCTCCATGATCAGGGTGATATTGTGGAGGGAATTTTTAAGCAGCGTGGAGCGAGGCTCGTATTCCAGCTTTTTCTTCCAGGAGTCGTCCTCATCCGAAACATCAAAATCCGTCTCCGCCTCCCGCTGCTTTGTCTCAAGGATCAGCATTTTGACCTTCTCATCCTTGCTGGCGAACTCCGCCATAGAACGGAACGATTTCTTCTCATCCTCATCGCCGAACAGGTGGATGCGGACGATATCGAATGCGCTGCACAGCTTCAGATACGCCGGGTCCTTGGCATGGTGGCTGTATACGAACTTGCCGCCCTCCTTGATCTCCACGCCCGGCTGGCTGCTCGATTCCTTATAGCGGTAGCGGCTGCCGTCCGCTGAGAGCTCATAAACCTCGGACAGGAACGCATCGATAGCAAGGTTCACGGGATAGTAGGCATTGTTGAACATCCCCACGATGCCGTTCTTCTCCAGAGGATCAGCCTGCTTCTTGTCGCTGATACCCTTTGCCTCGCTCTCCCTTGAGGAGGTAGGGAGCCTTGCCGGGTCCGTCCACTCAGGGTGCGCCGACAGGATATCGTCCGGGTCAAGCCAGTCGCCGTCCGTCACAAGATACAGATATTCCCCATTGGACGGCGTACTCGGCCAGTACATCATCTGGTTCGGAAGATAGGAACACTCGTCAAACATGTCAATGCCCAGATCCTGCGCCACATACCTTGAGATTGCGACATATTCCTCCGCCGTTACATCCCTTGTCAGCGGGATCAGCACACGCACCCTCGGCGCATCCGGCACATGACCGTGCGTGGAATACAGGCAGGAGCGGTATTTCATCTGGTTTTCGTAATCATCCACAAAGGCGGCGGTCACCCTGTCGCCGTCCAGGTTGATCATGGAACGGCTCGCCACGTTCTGCAAAAGCCGCCTGCCACCCGTCAGGGCTCCGCACATGAATCCGCCGTGGTCTTTTGCCAGCTCGCGGTCTTTTGAATTCATCTTCGCGTATTCCTCCACCGACTCCGGCGTCCGGATGGTGGTCTTCAGCCTCTCGCACAGATCATCGAAAGTCGTGGTCTTATTCGACCATTTCTTCGCATGGCTGCTGTGACCGTAGGCAATCGGTAAATCACGCATGCTGCACCTCCTCCAGTTTGTAGTCCTTCGCGCTGTAAGCGGCGGGATTGTTCCGTTCCTTGCCCTTGCGGTAAGGCGATATCCACACCCGCTTGCCGGACTTGTAATTTCTCCAATGTCCGATGACACCCCAGCAGGGACAGGTCATCTCCTTATGGACTTTTGTGTAATCGGCAAATTCATCCTGGGATATCCGCAGAACCTTGATTGCCTTGACCGTGCGTCTGCGCCCCTTTCCCTTGCGTTTTTTCTTGGTGGGCTGCGGAGCAATGACCGTCTGCTTAGTTGTTTCACGGAATATCTCCGGTCGTTCATAAAGCGCCTTTTGGATCAGCATGTATTCCAGCTTGGAATAGCGGAAATACTCGATGAGATAATCATCTGCCAGAAGGTCATAATCCTTTGCCCACACAGGTCGCTGGAACGTGCCCGTCTCAACCATACCTTCTTCGTACTCCGCTCTGAAAACACCTATCGTTACGACTGCGTCCGCCACCTTGCTGTCTCCGAAGAAGAAATACATGTCAATCACAGGCGTCATCGTCATGGTTGCGCGGTCGCCATGCTGCATCCAGGTATCCTTGATGACCGTCTTTTTGAAGAGGATGTCGTTATATCCTGCGACTCCCTGTTCATTCGTCCCCGTCATATGCAGGATGAACTCCTCCAGAGCGGGAGAAAGAACCAGGTCGGAACCGCCGTATTTCATGGTCTCAATCTGAGGAAGCATATCGCTGCATTCCCACTCAGTCATGTTCACCACATCAAACAGATTGCGGTTTATGGGACGGCTCCACTGTGCGCACCACTCCTCCACATGGGAATAGTCTTCAATAAGCCCCTGCGGGTCTTTGGTTATGAGAAATTTATCCAATACCATCTATATGTTCCTCCTCCAGCTCCTCCGAGAAACGGCGGATCTTTTTTCTCATCCGTTCCGCCTTGTCGATCTCCTCACGCATCCCGGCAGTGATCCTGTTGCCGAACACCCACACCTCGTCGCATTTACCGAGAAGCACGCCGCCCATGAAA
>CANRLX010000140.1 GCA_947631615.1 uncultured Acetatifactor sp. | reverse complement strand
TCAAGAAAACAGGTCTAAGGTCATTTTCCTTTAAGGACAGTCTTTTTCATGTCAACTGACAATTCGTTTACTTCATCTGATCTGCGGGATGGACTGGACAAGAGCGCGGATCGGTTGTATAATAGAGACATAAATTTTTCGCAAAGGAGAAGACGTATGGATTCCAATGTTTCATTTAACAATACCAACAATACCACGCCGCAGCAGCCGGCCAGAGGGTTTGCGATTGCGTCCATGGTGCTGGGGATCGTCGGCTTTATCGCATGGTGCCTGCCTCTTGTGGGCTATCCGGTGACCATCATCGGCCTGATCCTGGGGATCGTGGCTCTGACCAAGGGAGCGAGAGGAATGGCAACGGCAGGTGTGATTATGTGCAGTATTACGCTGGTGATGACGCTGATCAATTCTATCCTGGGAGCAGTGCTGGCAGTGCAGGATTATCTGTGACGCAAAGGGTCAAGCGTCCGTAAGAGAGCAAAGGGAACCACGCGAAAGCGCGGTTCCCTTTTTACGGCCGCATATTCTGCCGTTGCGTATTTTGTTGCATGTTTACGGCCGGGTATTCTGCCGTTGCGTGTTTTGCTGTATGTTTGCTGCCGGGTATTTTTGCCAGACGCATATTTTTCTTGAATGATCGGTGGGGTCTGCTATAATATTTCTTGACAGGAACTTTGGACGAAGAGAGGAGCGAAAAAGATGTCAGAAACGTTAAAAGCAATGGAGCTTAGAAGTTCTACCCGCGGCTACACGGAGGAAAAGCTCACCCGGGAGGAGATCAACGGCCTGCTTCGCGCGGGACTGCAGGCGCCCACTGCCACCAACCGGCAGGAGATCCACATCACGGTGGTGGAGGGGGACCATCCGATCCTGCGTGAGATCGAGGAGGAAAAGAACCGGGAGAGAGGGATTCAGGATCCGCCCCACAACTTTTATTACGAGGCCCCCACGGTTCTGTTTTTGAGCGCCGAGAAAGCGTTTTCCTGGAGCGAGGTGGACGCGGGCATCGCGGTGGAAAACATTGCCCTGGCGGCGGAGTCTATGGGCCTGGGAAGCCTGATCATCGGGTGTGTCAGGGACGCTTTGACCGGAGATCGGAAGGAATATTTTTCCGGGGAGCTGAAATTTCCGGAGGGGTATGAGTTTGTCATCGCGGTCGCTTTGGGGCATAAGGCGGTGAGCAAGGAGCCCCATGAGTACCAAGTGGAGAAAAATGTCTCTTTCCTGTAGGAGGGCGCCATGAAGCTTTTTGCACAAAGGAAGTTGTGGGCCGGTGGGAGACTGCGGACTCGTGGGAAGCTGCGGGCCGGCGGGAGGCTGAACGTCCCGTATGTCGTGCTTTGGATGGGCAGCGCGGCCTTTGCCCTTCTGGTTGTGTTTTTGATTCTGTTTGACAAGAGTACGGACCGTCTGTGCGCCAACGGGAAGCTGGCGCTGTTTGGCGTGCTCTTTCTTTTTCTGGGAGGGGTGATCTTTTGTCTTGCCCCCGAGGGAGGGAAGGCAAAGGGAAGGCGCATAGGGCATCCCGTGCTGTGGATCCTTGCGGGATATCTCGTCCTCGGCGTGCTGCAGCTTCTTTTGGTGAGGGCCGTGTATTTTTATACCAGCTGGGACGTGGGCGGCCTTCGGGAGTCCGTTGAGAATTTGCTGCAGGGCGTGCCGCTTCAGGAGACCGGAGCGGTCCACGACTACTCCGTATATCCCAACAACCTGCTGCTCTTTTACCTGTTTACCCTGATAGAGAGGGCGGGAAGGTTTTTCGGGATGGAGGAGCCCTACAACCTTTGTGTTTATCTCTCCTGTGTCTGTGTGGATCTGGCCTGCTTTCTGGGGCAGCTTACCGTGAACCGGCTGGTGCGGACCCCGGGCGTCCGCGCGCTCTATGCGGTTGTGGGGACCGTGTTCATCCTGTTTTCCCCGTGGATCATGATCCCGTACTCCGACACCTACGGTATGTTGTTTGTGGCGCTGGGCTGCTTTGGGATCGTGTGCCTGAGGGAGAGCAGGATTCGCTGGTTCGTGGTGGCGTTTGCCGGTTTCGTGGGCTATGGGATCAAGCCCTCCGGCATCTTCCCTCTCTTTGCGGCGTGGCTCATCTACGGCGTTTCCTATCTGTTTACGATTCGGGAAAATTTTCGGGAGTTTTTGCGCCTGCTGACGGCCACGGCGGTGTTTGGCATCGTCAGCGTGCTGCTTCCCCTGTGGATCCAGTATGCCTGTTCCCTTCCGCTGGAGCCGCAGCTTCGGATGCCGTACTCGCACTGGCTGATGATGGGCTTTAACGAGACGATGAAGGGCGGCTACACCCACGACGATTTTTTGTACTCCCAGTCCTTTCCCGATGTGGAGAGCCGCACCGAGGGGACTCTGGAGCGGTTCCTGGAGCGGGTGGAGGATATGGCGGACAGGGGGACTCTTTTGTATTTCCTCAAGGAGAAGGCGCTTGTGAATTTCAATGACGGAGCGTTCGCCTGGGGGGAGGAGGGCGGATTCTTTCTGTGGCAGGTAGAGCACGACAACCGGCTGTACTCGCTGTTTCTGCGGGCGGCGGTGCCCGAGGGCACCTGGGGAAGCGACGGGGCGTACTTTGCGCTGCACAAGACGGTCCGCCAGGGGATCTGGCTTGCGGTGCTTCTGGGGATCGCCTTTGCGGCCTTGGAGGGGCGGGAGCATACGCGGGAGAAAGCCTGCCTGATGACGGCGGTGTGCGGTCTGTTTCTGTTTGTCATGCTGTTTGAGGCCAGAGCGCGCTATCTGTTTTTGTACACGCCGGTCTTTCTTGCGCTGTCCGTGTGCGGCTGCGACGCACTGTGGCGGCGGGCAAGGGAGGCGTTTTTGCGCGTTTCTTCCAAAGAAGACAAGGGGGAGAAGGAATCTGTGAGGTTGGAAGCATGAAAAATTCCGGTCAGAGTGTTTCCCGACAGTTTGCCAGGTATGTGTCGCAGAACATCGCTGGGATGCTGGGAGTGTCCTGCTATATTATCGTGGACACCTTTTTCATCTCCCTGGCGGCGGGGACGGACGGCATCACCGTGCTGAATCTGGCGCTTCCGGTATTCAGCGTGATCTTTGCGCTGGGCGCGATGATCGGCACAGGCTCCGCCACCCGCTTTGCCATTCTTCGGGCCCAGGGGGACAGAAGGGCGGAGGAGTATTTTGCCAACGCGGTGCTCTGGTCGCTGATCCTGGGAGCGTTCTTCCAGGCGGCGGGAGCCCTGATACCGGACAGGATCATAGCCCTGATGGGCGGGGACGAGGGGATCGTCTCTCTGGGCGTGCCCTACAACCGGATCTTTCTGCTCTTTGCGCCGTTTTTTATGCTGAATCACGTGGTCAGCGCTTTTGTGAGAAACGACAATGCGCCGGCGCTTGCTATGGTGGGGACGGTGACGGGCAGCCTTTGCAATATCTTGTTCGACTACCTCTTTATGTTTCCCCTGGGAATGGGGCTTGCGGGGGCTGCCCTGGCGACGGCGGCGTCTCCCGTCATCAGCATCCTGATCTGCGCCACGCATTTTGGGAGAAAGGGGAATACGATTCGATTTGTTCGGCGGCGTCCCTCCCTCCGGCTGCTGGCGCAGTCCGCGCAGCTGGGGGTGCCGGCTCTGATCGGTGAGCTCTCCTCGGGGGTGACTACCACCGTGTTTAACTTCCTGATACTGGGCCTTGCGGGAAATGTGGGCGTGGCGGCATACGGCGTGGTGGCCAATTTTGCGATCATTGCCACGGCCATTTTCAACGGGATCTCCCAGGGGGCGCAGCCGTTGGTCAGTACACAGTACGGCAGGGGGGACCGGGAGGCGGCCGGACGGCTTTTAAAGCTGGGGATCAAAACCGCGCTGGGGGCCGCCCTGCTGATCTGCGCGGTGGTCTACGCCTTTACGGATCCTTTGGTGGAGCTGTTTAACAGCGAGCACTCGGCGGAGATGTCGCGGTATGCCTACACGGGGATGCGGCTGTATTTCCCAGGCTTTTTCTTTGTGGGGGTCAATGTGGCCGGCAGCGGTTTTTTGAGCGCGACGGAGCGGCCCAAGGCGGCGTTTACCGTCTCCATCCTGCGGGGCGTGGCGGCGATCATCGTCTGTTCCCTGGTGCTCTCCCATTTCTTTGGCTTCACCGGCATATGGCTGTCCTTCGGGGCGGCGGAGGCGCTCACCTCCATAGTCACAGTGCGGGCGCTTATGGGAGGCGGAAAAAAGGATTCGCTTGCATAAAACCGCTCCCTCGGTGTAAAATGGGAGATAAGGAAAAACCAACGGCTCTGCGTCCGGCAGAGAGAAGGGAGGCGCCGATATGGCGGCAAAGGTATATTTTACGAGAGAGATCACACCCCAGAAGGTGTTGGAGCTTTACCGTATGACGGGGAGAGAGCTGACCGGCAGAGTGGCCGTCAAGCTTCACTCCGGCGAGGAGGGGAACCAGAATTTCCTTCGGCCGGAGCTTTGGAAGCCCGTGATCGACTGCGTGGGAGGGACGGTGGTGGAGTGCAACACGGCCTACGAGGGCTCGCGCAACACGACAGAGAAGCACCTTGAGACGCTTAAGAAGCATGGCTGGAGCAAGTATTTCACCGTGGATCTTCTGGACGCGGAGGGACCGGATCTGGAGCTTCCCATTCCCAAGGGCAGGTGCATCCGGAAGAACTTTGTGGGAAAGAACCTTGCAAATTACGATTCCATGCTGGTGCTGTCCCACTTTAAGGGGCATCCCATGGGCGGCTACGGCGGGGCGATCAAGCAGCTCTCCATCGGCGTCGCTTCCTCTTACGGAAAGGCGTACATTCACGGCGTGGGCGATCCGGACGCCTTCTGGACCTCGGATCACGACTCCTTCCTGGAGTCGATGGCGGATGCGGCGATGTCCGTTGTGGAATACTTCAAGGGCAATCTGGTATACGTGAACGTGATGAAGAATATGTCCGTGGACTGCGACTGCTGTGCGGTGGCGGAGGATCCCTGTATGAAGGACATCGGAATACTGGCGTCTCTGGATCCGGTGGCTATCGACCAGGCGTGTCTGGATCTGGTGTACCGGTCGGAGGATCCCGGGAGGGACCATCTGATCGAGCGCATCGAGTCCCAAAACGGCGTGCACACCATTGAGGCCGCCTCTGCGCTCGGCTATGGGAGCAGAGAGTACGAGCTGGTAGAGGTTTAAATTTAGAAAATTTTCGGTCATAAAAAGATATCTACCTATAGAAAAATATCTATTATGGAAAGCTATCGGAAAGATATCGGTCATCAAAAAGCTCTGAGAGGTTCTCAGAGCTTTTTTGGTTCAGCGGTGCCGACAGCCATCTTTTTACAATCCGTGCGGTTCAGCAAATAGTCTATGCTCACATTATAATAGTCGGCTATCTTGATCAATATGTCGGTGGGGATGTCGCGGGATCCGTTTTCGTAGTGAGAATACGCTCTTTGAGAAATATTGAGATAGGTGCTGAACTCTGTTTGGGTCAGGTCTGCGTCTTCCCGCAGGTCCCGTATTCGGCGATAAATCATATAAATTCTCCTTTTTTTTCTTGAATTTTCCTATAGTTGTTTCCCATTGTGGTTTTCATTATATTTAGTCAAAAATTTTCTCTTGACGCTTAGCCCAAAATGGGCTAAGATAGTAGAGAATTATGTTAATGCAAGAAACGTATGCAGGAAGAAACAGGAAAAGCGTACATTTAGGGAGAGATCAGTATGACGGAAGGAAACACAGACAAGCCTACGCGCCGTAAAAAAGAACAGACAAATGCGGTCCTG
>CANRLX010000139.1 GCA_947631615.1 uncultured Acetatifactor sp. | reverse complement strand
ATCATTATGAACGCAAGGAAAGAGACAAGAACAATGATGAAAGCCGTCTGTGCTATTCGCTTTAGCAGATACTTTGTCATTCTTATTCTCCGTTCAAATCAACCGATTTTGTAAGTTGGGTGCACGGGCGGTGTTATGATGAAAAGCCCGTGCACCCTTATTTACTCTTATGTTATAAGATCCGGCTTAAGCCTGGGCCGTTATCTCAGTGCGCATCGACCCAGATCTCGTGAGGATCAAAGTACCCGCCCGCAGCTGCAGCATGGTCAGAGAAGTGGCACCAATCCTGATAGAACTCAAGTATGCGTGCATTGTACGCGGGCCAATAGAGGAACTCCTCCTGCATCATCTCTTTTACGAAAGCATACATGGCCTCGTTCTCCTCCTCGCGGGTCTTTGCCGCGGGAATCGCCTGATCAAGAGCTATGAGCTTATCTGTCCAGCCGGTGACCTTATAGGTACCTCTCGGGCCGTTGGTAGTGCCCAATGTTCTACCTTGGGGCGTGGTGTATGAAGTACCGGTCACGATTATGCCGGAGGTCTTCTTACCGGTAAGCGCCTCGGTATAAAGGACAGTGTAGTCCAGGGGAACGCATTCCATTTCAATACCGATCTTTGCAAGCTCGGCCTGAACATACGTGGCGATACCGGAGGTCGCGGCGCCGCCGTTGCCGTAAAAGGCGGAGGTCTTAAAGCCGTTCGGATAGCCGGCTTCGGCCAAAAGCTCTTTTGCTTTCTCGTAGTCAGGGCCATCGGTGAACTCGATATCGTCCTTCACATATGGGAAGTTGGGAAGTCCGTAGGCGTCGGTGTGGTAAAAGAGTTCTCCGCCCAGAGTCTGTGCCAGGGAATCCCAATCAACGCCATACTGATAGATGGCCTGCCGGACCAGCTTGTTGGAGAGGGGATCATCGGGATCTATTGTGATGGGAAGCATGTACTGCTGACTTCCGGAGGTACCGATGACAGGGGTCCCCGTATAACCGGCGGCTTGAACGAGCGTCACCGTAGTGTTGAAGCTGGACTGATATCTGCCGCTCACGCCGCCAAGGAAAGTAGCCGCTTCACCGGTGGAATCGGGCAGGGTGCGGTATTCGATGGTGTCCACATACCCCGGCTCGCCCCAATAGTCGTCATAGCGCACAAAAGTAATATGATCATCGGGAACAAATTCGCTCATCATATAGGGACCGGTGCCGATGGCGTGGGTCGAATACCAGTCCTCGCCCATCTCCTCGTATGTCTCCTTGGACATGACGGTTTGTATCAGCAAATTGTCCTCAAAGTAGAGGGAAAACTCACCAAACGTCACGACCACCGTATAATCATCTACCTTCTCCACGCTGACGGGATTGCCAATGACGTTTGCGGTGCCATAATCGTTTCTCTTTTCAAAAGAGAAAACCACGTCGTCCGCATTAAATGGGTCTCCGTTATGGAACGTAACACCTTTCCTGAGGTGGAGCGTCACAGTGTAGTTTTCCTCATCGACCTCCCAGGACTCGGCAAGCGCCGGCTTCCAGGTATTATCGGAAACGCGCAGATAGGCCAGCGGCTCAAGAGCCGGCCAGCACCATCTGTTTCCGCCCGCGCTGGGCATGATGGTGAAGAAGCCGGAGAAGCTGCCGTTATCCGTAAGCACAAGATCGCCGCCCACGGTCCGGCCGTCGCCGGGTGTTTCATCTTCACTGCCGTTGCCGTTATCACCGGAGGGAGGATTTTCATTGTTGACATTTCCATTGTTGACATTTCCATTGTTGACATTTTCATTGTTGGAGGAAGGGTCATTGCCGTTTTCATTTGAGTTGGGTTTTTCGCCGTTGCTGCATCCGACCATAGTCAAAAGTAACGCGAGGACTATGATTCCCAAAACGCAGCATCTAAAGATTTTGTTTCTTTTCATGGGTTCCACCTGTTTTATCCTTTCTTTTTTATTTAAGTTATCGGAGTTCCACAAACCGACGGACCGGCCTCTGGCACATCCGGAACCTACAACTAATACGGTCCTTGTTTTAGCGCTTTTTTATTCTGGGGAACTTGGCGTACATTCTTTGAACATAATCCTGATACTCGCCCAACGCTTCTTTAAGCTCGTTGATATCGCAGTTATCCACGACCTGACGCAGTTGAGCCTCGCCTTTGGCACAGTACTCCAAGCGCTCCTCCTCCGACTTGAAGATCTTGCCGCCGCTGTGCTGCGCGGGGTCTGAATAGATTCTTGCCATATACCCACCGAACGGCTGGTAGAGCTTTGAGAAGTTCTCCATTGCCGGCTCCACTTTCATTCGCACTGGGTCGGTCTCTTTGGCTTCCGGGTCCACGGGCAGATACTCCATCTGGCCCATCACTTTATAAGCGCCGTAGGTAATATAATTATTCCCATAGCCAAACATTTTTCCGGCGTCGAAGGCCAGGCCCATCAGGTTGCAGGGGTGGATAAGCGTCTCCTCAAAAAAGTCACGGGAAAAAGCATTGATAGTCAGCGGCGCCGGAGCATGGCCGCTGAGGATAAAAAGCTTCTTGAAGCCTTGATCCACCAGGGAATGGCATATCTTGTTTAGATAATCGATCCCGTCGCGGATACCAAAGTACACGGTCGCATTGCTTATAAGCGTTCCTCCAGGATAAAAGTAGGGTAAATTTATCATGGCAAGGCCGTCCGCCTTTTCCGCCAGGAGCTTGGCATACGCTTCCGGAATAATGGTCTCGCAGTCGATTGGCAGGTTGCCGTGACATTCCAAAACTCCCATAGCGATAAACATGGTATCGCCGCCGCGATCAAGATAATCCTGTACTTCCTTGGCCGTCATCTTATTATAAATTCTGGTCCTCATATAGCGCCTGTCTCCTCTCAAATAGAATCATTTCCATCGGGGCTGAACATCAAAGGTTCAATGTGTGTGATTTCGTATGCGCGGGTTAGTATCAGCGACACGCTGGACATACGCCTGATATTCACCCAGCGCCGCGTTGAGCTGGGCAACAGGTACCTTTTCCACGAGGTCCCGTATCTCCTCAACACCCTTTTCGGCGACCTTCTCCAATTCCTCACGGCTTTTGAATATCCGCCCGCCGCCATGCTGCCTGGGATCGGAGAATATTTGGGCGGTCGCCCCGTAGCCGGCAAACTTGCGATAAATATTCATAAATTTGGCCATGGCAGGATCGATAGGAATTCGCTCACCGCGACTCTCCGTACTATTTGGGTCGACAGGGATCTGGTCCAACTGTCCAAGCATCTTGTACGCCCCATAGGTCATGTTGTCCAAATTTGGCATCTTTCCTGTATCTCGGTTCACAAATAGCTGCATATTGAGAATACTTAAGTGGCACGGATGAATAAGCGTTTCTTCAAAGAACTCACGGCAAAAGGCGTTGACCGTCATGCCCGAGGGACCATGGCCGCTGATAAAGTACAGGCGCTTAAAACCTTGGTCTATCAGAGAATGCGCTAACTTCATCAGATAATCAATGCCATCGCGGATAGTGATATGTACTGTGGCGTTGCTGATAACTGTACCGCCGGGGTAGAAATATGGCAGGTTGATCATGGCAAGACCATCGCCTTTCTCGGCCATGGCCATAGCCACAGCCTCCGGAATGACCGTCTCACAGTCGATGGGACATTCCCCATGGACTTCCACCACTCCGATCGCCACATACATGGTATCCCCGCCCCGGTCCAGATAGTTCTGGACCTCCTGGGCTGTCATTTTGTTATAGATTCTTGTTCTCATACGTTTACCTCCATAGAGATGTCAAAAGTAAGCAGTGAATATCTCAGCTTTGTCAAACAGGTGATTTTGTCAATATTCATAAAATAACATGCTGTTTTTTTCGTCTTTCATTGCTAAATAAACAATAACAGGTTTTTATTCTCATGTGATAACACGATTCCAAACAAAATAGTAAAATATCACAGTCCATTTTAGCATAGCTGCATTACATTGATAGCAATTTGCTGTTGATAGATTGTCTCACCCCTTCTATGTTTGTGAAAGCAATTTCCTTGTTTTCCATTTTCCGGATAAAAAATAGAGAAAGCACATGATACTTGGCAGCGCTCTTGAGAGGGCCGTACCCCAAAAGAACCCTATAACGCCCAAATCAAAAACATATGCAAAAATGTAGCTAAACCCGATGCGGCATACAACGCCGTCCAGAACTCCGACCATAAAATTCATCGTCACAAAGCCAGAACTTTGAACCATCGCTTGAAACGGTCCCAGTAGGGCCGAAAAGAAGAAATAGACGCAAATAATTCGAAGAAAAGTAACGCCAAATTCTATGACCTCAACGTCATCTGAAAAAATGTCAAAAATAAAACGTGGGAACAACAAACACACCGCACATGACAGCAGCGCAAGCCCCTCAACCATAGCCAAGGTATACCAACAGATCTTGGTCGATCTGTCATGCTGTCTTGCGCCAAGATTTTGTCCTAACATTGCTCCGCAAGCTGCGTTGATGCCTTGAACAAATACCTCACAGAGCCTTAGCACTTTATTGCCCACGCTGTTGGTGGCAGATTCAACCATACCATAATCGTTTACGCTGGAACTGATCCATGTAAGGGATACCCCAATCAACACCGAGCGACTCAACTGAGGTATTGCAAGACGCAGGATGACCTGAAGGGAAGCTTTATCTATCCTCAGAAAAGAAAGCCTGAACTCAAAGCCGATCTTATCGCGGTGTTTATAAAGACATATAAAGGCCGCAATAAAGGAACCAAGCTGACTGAGCACTGTGGCAAGCGCAGTCCCGGCCGCCTCCATATGAAACAACACCACAAAGAGAAGGTCGGCGAAAATATTTGTTACTGCCGCCACGATAATAAAGATAAGCGGCTTTTTTGACTCCCCCATGGCCCGCAGGACCGAACAAACAGCATTGTAACCGAATATGAATGGCAGCCCGCAGGATGTGATGATAAGGTAGTTTGCAGCTTGTCCGTAAGCCTCATCGGGGCAATTTAGGATGTTTAGCAGTGTTTTGTTCAATCCGATACCGATCGCCATAAAAATAAGCGCAGCCCATAAGCAAATTGCAAATAGTGTGCCTATTACCTTTTTTGCTTTTTCCTCATCCCTCTCCCCCACCAACTGGGCCAGATATATCTGTCCGGAAGCGGTAAAAGCCATTGCAAGCGCCGTAAAATGGTCGCACATTTCGCTTCCAACAGAGACTCCAACCGTACCGACATTCCCCACATACTTGCCGATCACCATTAGATCTACCAGTGTGTACACCTGCTGAATGAGGCTTGCGAGTATGATGGGAATTGCAAAAGTAATAAGATGTCTAAAAATCGGTCCTTTCGTTAGATCTTTTCCAATATTTTGACTTTTTGTTAACGCCATTTACCCTACCACCTTCATAGCAATTTCCATTTGTTTGTACTTTTTGCCAATACCCTCTCTTATTACAAGTCGTATAAATATACAATACATTTTTTTGCAAGTAAGCGATAACATGATTTCATTCAAAATAGGAGAAAATCACAAATTGTTTTAAAATAATGACAACAAAATGCAGACAGAGCGCATCGTCAATGCCGCCATCCGGCGTATATGTGTATCCCATGAGGGATGCCACCGTTGTGGTCATATCCACTGTGAAAAACTGGCTGGATGACAACAGGGACTACTTCATGAATGCGATTTTCTGCTGCTTCAAAAGACAGGCTTACGACATATATGAGGCATATGCCGCAGAGAACAAACAATAAGGTCGTGCCGATGCTGGGGTGGCTGCTACCCAGAAAGAATCGAACAATAGCGGCTGTGTAAACAGCGGGATGAAACAGCAGCCTCCATCAGTAATTAGGATTCGGCTGCATGGGAAACAT
>CANRLX010000138.1 GCA_947631615.1 uncultured Acetatifactor sp. | reverse complement strand
GGAATGAGGTGGAAGTGCAGTAATGTACGGAGCAGACATTTACTAATCGGTCGAGAGCTTAACCAAGGGAAGGAAAGAAAGGAAGGAAGTCTTTGTATCGGTGAGAGATTGATTTGGTGTTCGGTTTTGAGGGTGCAATTTTTTGAGAGTACAAGAGTATTTTTGGTAAAAAAGAGCAGTCACCGGCTCTTTTTTTAATTTTACATCTCTGTGTATAAAAAAATATACAATTTTTTAACTTTCTAGTTTCATTTTCTGGCAAATATGTTATAATGAGTCTAAGTGAACAAAAAGTCTCGAGAGGTTTAGTTTCTATACGGGTTACGAGGAAGCGATTCTTTTGAGGAAAGTGACGAGGTGGAAAGATGGATACAAAGATTTTACTTGAAAACGGAACGAATGAGTTGGAGGTTCTTGAATTTACACTGGCCGGCAATTCCTATGGGATCAACGTGGCAAAGATCAAGGAGATCATTACTTACCAGCCGGTCACTCCGGTTCCTAATTCACACCCCAGTATCGAAGGTATTTTCATGCCGCGTGATACGATGATTACCGCGATCGATTTGAAGAATTGTCTGGGCCGCGGAGAATCTAAGCCATCAGGTCTTTTCATTGTGACTAACTTTAATAAGTTGGACATTGCTTTCCACGTAGAATCCGTCTTGGGAATACACCGCGTTTCCTGGAGAAATATTATTAAGCCCGACGTGACGATTTCCACCGCGGATGAGAGTGTGGCCACCGGTATTATCAAGCAGGACGGGAAGCTGATCATTATTCTCGACTTCGAGAAGATCGTGAGTGACATCAATCCTGAGACCGGACTGAAGCTCTCCGAGATCACGGAATTGGGAAGCCGCACGAGGAAGAACGTACCGATCCTGATCGCGGAGGATTCCATTCTGCTGAACAAGCTGATCGTGGACTCCCTCAAGGCTGCCGGATATGACAATCTGATCCACACGGAGAATGGCCAGAAGGCGTATGACGTGATCACCCAGTGCAAGAGAGAGGGAACCCTGAGGGATCATGTGCGCTGCATTATTACAGATATAGAGATGCCTGAGATGGATGGGCACAGACTGACCAAGCTGGTCAAGAGCGATGACGCCACCAAGGATATCCCCATCATTATTTTCTCCTCTCTGGTCAACGATGAGATGAAGAAAAAAGGAGAAGCGCTGGGTGCGGATGCCCAGTTGTCTAAACCGGAGATCGGCAACCTGGTGAGAGTGGTGGATCGGCTTGTGGAGGAGAGACACCTGGCCGACGACTGACAGGCATTGCCGGATTCCTTTTACGGATCATAAAAGCTGGGATTTTCCCAGCTTTTTCCATGTTTGTACCATCGTTGTCTGTACCGTCGTTATTCACAAAAAAATGAGCACGGAAGCAAAGAGAAAATGGAAAAATGAAAAGCAAGACAGAGATAAGGGAACAGATAGAAAATGCGGAGATGCTCCTGATCGGATTGGGAGAAGAATTTGACAATGTGCGTTTGTTTGGCAAAGAGGAGCGGTATCAAAGGACGCGGAAGCGGATGGAGGAGGGGGACATAGAGTGGATGATACCGGCCTACCAGGATCTGCTGCGGCGGGAGAAAAACGATCCGCTGGGGGAGCTCCTGCAAAATTTTTCGCGGCTGATCGGTGAGAAAAATTATTTTGTGGTCAGCACCTCCACCAACAGCGTGATATCCCTGACGCCCTGGCGGGAAGGCCGGCTGGTCATGCCTTGCGGAAACGGTAGGAGAAAACAGTGTGCTCATGGGTGCGCGGAGGCGGTTTCGGATCTGACAGGGGAGGAGGAAAAGAGATTGAGGGGATTTTTGCTTTCTCTGGAAAAGGGAGAGGCCACGCCTCAGGAGGGCAGAGCGCTTCTGGGGACCTGTCCCGTCTGCGGAGAGCCTCTCATCCTCAACAATATTTATACCGGCGCCTATGATGAGAAGGGATATCTGGAGCAGTGGGGAGGTTACACGCGATGGCTTCAGGGAACTTTAAACCGAGGGCTGCTGGTCCTGGAATTGGGAGTCGGGCTGCAGTGTCCTACGGTGATCCGGTTTCCCTTCGAGAAGATAACCTTTTACAACCAGAAGGCATTTCTGTATCGGGTGAATGAGACGCTTTATCAGCTTACGGAAAATTTAAGGGAAAAAGGTTGTCCAATCTCTGAAAATTCCGTTGATTGGTTGCAATTCCTGTGTTAAACTATAAAAAGTGAAATTATGTGACTAAAGGTAGAGGGATCGAAAGATTTCTTGGAGGATAAGGTATGGCTTCTCAGGAAGAATATTTGGACAGTTTATTAAAGGGTCTGTCAATGGACGGATCGAAAAAGGATGCGGAAGGGCTGCTCGCTGACAGCGCCGCACTGGAAGAACTCCTTCAGGAGGACACCAGTATAGGCGTTTCGGATGAAGAGGCTGCTTCCGAAAATCAGGCGTCGGCGGACGGCGTCGGTGCCGACGCGTTTCCGAATGAGCTGGAGGAAGAGCTGTCGAATTTCCTGAACTCTGAGGAGGGCGCTTCTCAGGGGGAGCCGTCGGATCTCCCCGATCTTTCCGAAGTTTCCGACGGTTCCGGTCTCTCGGAAGCTTCCGGCCTTTCGGATCTGGGAGCGCCTGGGGAAGAGTCAGCGGAGTTTCCGGATCTTTCCGACTTGGGAGCACCTGGGGAGGAAACCACAGGGGAAGCTATGGAGGCACCTATAGGAGAGCAGACCGAGACACCTGTGGAAGAGTCTGCGGATTTATCAGATCTCTCAGACTTATCGGATCTGTCAGACTTATCAGATCTGTCAGGCTTGTCGGATTTATCGGATCTCTCAGGGCTCTCCGACTCTTCCGAAGTTGCCGACGGTTCCGGTCTCTCGGATGGTTCCGGCCTTTCGGACCTGGGAGCGCCTGGGGAGGAGTCTGCGGATTTATCGGATCTCTCAGACTTATCGGATCTGTCAGACTTGTCGGATTTATCGGATCTCTCAGGGCTCTCCGACTCTTCCGAAGTTGCCGACGGTTCCGGTCTCTCGGATGGTTCCGGCCTTTCGGATTTGGGAGCACTTGGGGAGGAGTCTGCGGACCTTCCGGATCTCTCCGACCTGGGAGCACCTGGGGAGGAAACCACGGGAGAAGCTATGGAGGCACCGATAGAGGAGCAGACCGAGGCGTCCATGGAAGCGCCTGCGGAGGAGCCCTTGCAGCAGGGCGGCGCTTCCGATGAAATGAATTTTGAAGATATGGATATGAGCGATATGGATGCTCTGCTTCAGTCGGCCAGCGAGGAAGACATTGATAAAATGATCGAGGAGAGCAAGGCGGACGCGGATGCGCCGGATGCCTCCGGCGAGGGATTTGGCGGGGATGACGATCTCATGGCGCTGTTAAATGCCTCCGGAGACGAAGAACTGGGCGAAATTCACGATCTTTTGCAGAAGTCCGACAACAATGAGGCCGTGAACGACGATATGCAGGATCTGGTGCAGAGTATTTCCGGTGACGCGCAGGCGCCCCTCTCGGATAAGGAGGAGAAGGCGAGACAGCGCAGGAAGCAGCGCGAGGAGAAAAAAGAGGCCAAGCGCCTTGCAAAGGAAGCAAAGAAAAACGCCAAGGCGAAGAAGGGCAAAGGCGTTTTGGAGGAGGATAAGAGCGTTTCGGAGAAGGGCAAGAGCGTTCCGGAGAAGGAGGGCGGCCAACCGGAGGCGGAAGCGCCCATGGAGGTGGTCGTGACGGAGGATCTGGACGATCTCTCCGCGCTGATATCCGGCGGCCCGGAAGAAGAGGGAGCCGCGCCGGATATGGATCTGGGTGCCTCTTTAGAGGAGTCTCTTGATGCCGCGCTGGATGCGGCAGGCGGTGAGAAAGCGCCCGAGAAGAGGAGTATTCTCTCCCGGCTGATTCAGTTTTTGACCGAGGAGGACGAGGATGAGGAGGAAAACGAGGACATAAAGCTCTCCGACGAGAACCAGACGATCCTGAATGAGATGGAGCAGGATCAGGGGAAGAAGGGCAAGAAGAAAAAGAAGGATAAAAAGGGAAAGAAGGATAACAAGGCAAAGGGCGCCAAGGGAGAAGAAGGAGAAGAGGACGGAGAGGGCGCGGACTCCAAGAAAAAGGGAAAGAAAAAACCGAAGAAGGAGAAGAAGCCAAAGAAGGAAAAGGCTCCCAAGCCGGATGAAAAGCCGGAGAAGAAGCTCTCCTCAAGGCGTGTGTTTTTGATCGCCCTGATATGCGCCACCTTCGGTGCGGTGATCATCCTGATCAGCAATCTGACGGGAGATTTCACGGTGAGACAGGCGGGACACAACGCTTACTACGAGGGCGACTATCGCACCTGTTATCAAAGCCTGTATGGAAGGGACCTGACAGAGAGCGAGCAGATAATGTTTTATGAGTCGGAGTGTATCCTGCGCGTGCGCCTCTGGATGAGAGAGTACGAGATCTTTGCGGAGGAGGGCTCCGAGGTGGAGGCTTTGGATGTCCTGATCCAGACGGTCTATGACTATCCAAAGCTGCATGAATTTGCCGTTCAGTGGAACGCCGAGGCGGAGGTCTCCGCGGTCTACAATGAAATGCTCAACATATTGTCGGAAAAGTACCATCTGTCGGAGAGCGAGGCGATGAGCATTGCCCAGGAGCCTGACGATGTGACCTACACCCGGAGAGTCACCGCCGTTGCAAACGGCGAGGCGGATCCCGCCCATGTGGAGCAGCCGGAGGCGCAGCAGACGCCCGAGCCCGAACTGCAGGATGTGCTTCCCGCAGAGTCGGAGGAGAATATGGGCGGCACGAATTTCATCGACAACAGATAGCGGACGGCAGGGGATGAGGACGGAATGATTGCGATTATTGATTACGACGCGGGAAACATCAAAAGTGTGGAGAATGCGCTTTTTTCTCTGGGAGAGAAGGCGATTCTCACCCGGGATGCGGACAGGATCCTGTCCGCAGAGGGAGTGATCCTGCCGGGGGTGGGCGCTTTTGGTGACGCGATGGAGAAGCTTCACGCCTACGGGCTTGCGGATGTGATTCAAAGGGTGGCAAAGGAAGGGATCCCTCTTTTGGGGATCTGCCTTGGCCTGCAGCTATTGTTTGAGAGCAGCGAGGAGAGTCCCGGCGTGGAGGGGCTGCATATACTGGACGGCAGGATCCGAAAGCTTCCGTCGGCTGACGGGCTTAAGATCCCGCACATCGGCTGGAACGATCTGAGTTTTCCCAGTGAGGGAAGGCTTTTTCGGGGAATCTCGGAACACTCCTACGCATACTTTGTACACTCCTATTATCTGAGGGCGGAGGATGAGAGCATTGTGAAGGCGACGACCAGGTACGGCGCGCTGATCCATGCCTCCGTGGAGAAGGACAATGTGTTCGCGTGCCAGTTTCATCCGGAGAAAAGCTCGGAGACAGGATTGAAGATCCTGCAGAATTTTATAGACATTGCAAAGAATAGCAGCAGGAAATAAACGGAAAGGCTGGGACTCAGAATGCACACCAAGAGAGTGATCCCCTGTCTGGATGTGAAAGACAAAAGAGTGGTAAAGGGAATCCAATTTGTAGATCTAAGGGACGCCGGAGATCCGGCGGAGGTTGCGGCAGCCTACGACAGGGCGGGAGCCGACGAGGTGGTTTTTTTGGATATCACCGCCTCCGCCGACAGTCGGGGCACCCAGCTCGAGTGGGTGAGACAGGTGGCCGGCAAGGTGTTCATCCCCTTTACGGTGGGGGGCGGCATCCGCACGGTGGAGGATTTCAAGGCGATCCTGCGGGAGGGCGCGGACAAGGTTGCCGTCAATTCCGCGGCGATTATGAATCCGGGCCTGATCTCGGAAGCCGCGGAAAAATTCGGAAGCCAATGCGTGGTGGTGGCCATAGACGCCAAGCGCAGGGAGGACGGATCCGGCTGGAACATTTACAAAAACGGCGGCCGTGTGGATATGGGAATGGACGCGGTGGAATGGGCGGTTCGGGCGGAAAG
>CANRLX010000137.1 GCA_947631615.1 uncultured Acetatifactor sp. | reverse complement strand
TCACTCGCCAGCTTGTCCAAGATCGCCTTATGGCGCTTGAGTGTTTCCTCTACACTGAACTCGGCATAGTCACGGTCGAAGCGGGATTTCCGCAGGTACATGACGTACTGCTCCATTTGGGGCCTCCTTTCAGGTGATATTATAAGCCCATACCGAGAAGGCTGTCAATTTGGCTTAGGTTCCAAATTGTGGGAGTCTTTGGCAGCCGGACGGCTTGCCCTGGCTGCATGGGAGGAGGACACGATCCGATTGATGACGGTCATGCGGACCTCCTGCGCCGGCTTGCAGCGATCGTCGTGGATGCGGACAGTCACGCCGCCGGTATTAAATTGCTTGACGACCATGACCGTCCCCTCCGTTCCTTGCGCTTTTGGATAGTTTTGGGGTGATCCGAGCGATCATACACCGCGAGAGTTGTTATCAGAACTGTGCGGTATACGCTGCGCAGCCGATGTGTATTTGCCGCTGCGACATCCTCGCGCGCGCCCCCTGGACCACTATAATCATTCCCAATTTTGGGTCGTTTAGGCCCTGATACCAAGATAGCAGAGCGCGGAAGCCAAATGCAAAATATATTTTTTTTAAGCGAAAAATTAAAAAGTCCGTACAAATATTGCAGCGGGCGGAGGATATTTCATATGAGAAAAGCCGCCGGAGTACTCCGGCGGCAATAAGTCATTTTAAAACTCGTTCGTGAGAAACCTTGATCCAGGGGGTCGGCCACTGTGCTGAACAGCTTGACGCCGCTGTTCAAAGCGGCACGATCAAACGTATAGGACCACAGGATAGGCAAGATATATCATACGTGTGTTTTGACTGATCCTTTCCCATTTGCATATAATCACCAAACAGGCAATTATGACATTTGCATCAGTAGAGGCCGGAGTGGAAAACTTTGCCTTGGAAAAAATTCCGGCAAAAAGCTGGTAAGAAAATTGCCTTTTCGCAGAAAGATTTTGGAAATAATTTCTGAAAAATTTTGGAAAAAATTTCACTTTTCGCTCCCAAATTTTTTCCACGCTTGAATGACCCTCTAACCCGTATGGTTCTAAGGTTTTTTCATCGGGAAACACCCCAAAAAGTAACGAACAAAACTACAGTAGTGGATTTCATGCAAAAGATGATGTTACTTTTTGCTTTCACCTCATCGAGAGGAATGGACCAAAAAATGAACATTTTAAAGAAAATCCTACATAGACTGACATCTAAAAGTAAGGTTAAATTTTGCCATCCGTTTAATTTCTTATCATGCCATCTGTTTGCCGGAGACGTGACAAAAGGGCCGAGTACCAGCTACTTGCAACGGAAATAAACTGCCGTCGCGCAGATGAAACAGATGGACAGAAGGGTATGTCAACAGTACTAAACTGTATAGCACCAATCACGGCGATTTAAGTCAGTTGGCACAGTACATGATTAACCAGGTACACGAATTATCTGGGAAGAAGCGCTATCACCCGTCGAGAAATCTTAAGATGCCCGAGAAAAGTGTGACACAGCATGTGCAGTATCCATCGCTTGCTGTGCCGTCGGGGTGTATACTGACCACCGCTCCGCACAGTCCTGCAATGGCTCCTGTACGATTAGGTATTATCGTCCTCCACCTCTAAGGGTCAAGGATAAGGGGCGGACAGCGCGGGGCTAAAATGGTCTGTGAGAGCGATTGGCAAGTTACCGGCAAGTTAAAAATCGAGGGCATAAAACGCTGTAACCCGCATGAGAACTGGATTTTTTAAAAGAGCAGCGTCAAATGAAGGTGGGCCCCGCAAGTTACCGGCAAGTTAGACTACGCCCAAAACGGTATATACTTCATGTAACGGGGAGCGGTATCTGGATCGAGCGCCTTGATAAGACCTTTCTGCAGAGCATCCTTGATCAGACGAGAGATGTTGCCGGAAGAGGAAGTCTCCAGGCCAAAGCGCGTACGAAGAGAGGCGTTCGTGAGGTGATCTTCCTGAACGTACTGAACGCAAGCATGAAGATAACATGCCCAAAGCCTATCTTCGGGAGAAATATTCGAGAACGGGATTTTTGCGTAGAGCGTTACCTGGGTGTTCTCCTGATAGAGTCTGATTTTCGGGGCGGGAAGCTGCGCCAGCTCGCATGTCATGGCGATTTTATCCCAGCCAGTTCCCAACTCTTCACACATTCGCAGCCGGCGCATGAGGGCAGCCATCTTTTCATTTCTGGACTTCGGCGGATTGTCAATGATCCGCATTACATCTACCAAGGGCGTGCCTGGATTGGTGATCTCGATCCTATCCTGGAATATCTCAATGACAGGACCGGTGCCGGTTATGGAAAAGTCCTGATGGATCAGCGCGTTGGCTATTGCCTCGCGGATCGCCAGGGGTGGATAGACAGTCCGCTTTGTCCGAAGCGCACCACTAATTATTTCTTGTGAAGGAAGTAGGGCCTCAATATACTGGATGAGACCTTCAAAACCGATAACATATCCTCTATCGCCGGTATCCTCTTTCAGCATGTTCAGACGATTATTCCCTGCATACTGAACTACTCGAACAGCCTTGCGAGAAATCTTGGGGAAATCGTGAAGGTGTTTGGCGAGAAGAATAGCACCTAAATTGGTGATCGCGAATAGCCCATTATCCTGCTGGACGATCAGCTCGTCTTCCAGCATATAATGTGCGACCCCTTCCATGTTCGTAGGCTGGGGAATGCCCAGTATATCAAAATACTTGGTATAATCCAGCAAATGAAGGGCATCCGTCAGATTTAAGTCCCATTTGGAAAGCTGCAACTCGAACCTGTTGCTGCGGAGCCGATCCCACAACTGGGCTTGTAGGGAAGGGTACTCGTTCAATTTTTTGGTATAGCTCCCAACTCGAATATAATCTGTTTTTTCAAACGAAACAGTCTGGTGTACCGCTTTATATATTATGAGGACACCGACAATTTTATCTTGCATCTTAACAGTGTGAAATTCAAAGTCGGCATTTTTAGACAGAAGTTGGCGCAGCCAGCTTTCCAGCTCCTGATTTCCCTTTTTTAGGGACTGAAGATCATAAACTGTGCCAATGACATCATGAGTGGTGTCGTCAATTCCCCATAGCATATACGCACGGTCTTTTTCATACAGAGCTGCGCTGTTAGCCAAGGCGCTGATATCCTGACCGATCATGATAGGATCATAGTTGTTGGACTTGAACTCTACCCAAGGCTCCTCATTTGGAAGTTTGCACAGTTCATTGACCAGTATATCCAAATTAGCCATATGCGACTCCTGTCTTTAAAAAGGATTGGGGCAACTGTGTTTTGGTTCTTACTAAAGACATTCTAATACGGAAAAAACACAATTAGCAAGTAAATCTTGACATATTGATCGTCTTTCACAGTGTCTTTATCGCTTTGCATTATCCCGCTCCATGGTCTCTTTTATGGCACGGTTGATAAAGCCGTTCAGTGATTCGCCCTGCCTGGCGGCATGGCCTTGAATGACTGCACGCTGCCCCTTAGGGACGCGAACACGCAGATCATCGACTTTTTCCTTTTGCCACTTTTCAGTAGCTCTCTTTTGCGCTTCTGATACAGCCATTATTCTTCCCTCGTCTCTATTACTGTATTGACACTGCTATGGTACCACACATAGAGGAATGCGCCAACTGTCGATTTCTATATATATGGTACCGAATATTTGTGGAAGTTGCTGCTTGATATAGGGTCCCGCATATGTTATAATTACCCTAGAAAACAAAATATCGCGGCAGCACATGAGAGTTCGCACCTCCCATGCGCCTGCGCAGGTGGTTAGCTCACCTACACAACGGGCCGAATTGCCCGCGCCGCAGGGTCAGTATACCCTATTTGTCCGGAAATGACAAGGGAGAAACGCTCTGCATCGCGGCTGCGACGGTTCGATCTTGCGTCATACATACACCGTGTAGGAGACTATCCTGCACGGTGTTTTGCTTTCGATATCCTTTTCATTATCGGAGGTATGTGTATGAGAAGACGAAAACGGAACTATGCGGATGTGGGCAGCCTGGCCAAATATCTGCGGCTCTACTACGGCTACAGCAGGAGGAGGCTGGCGGAGGCCTGCGGTTTGAGCCAGGTGCAGATCCTGGCCTATGAGCATGGCAGCCGGGGTATGTCCATCGGGAACGTCATCAAGCTGGCGGCGTTCTTTGGTATAGACCCCAATGACCTGATCTACGATGCGTTTGAAGGCGCGGTAGCTGCCCTTCCGCCCAAACCCCATCGGAATCAGGAGATTCGGAAGCGTTTGAAGAAGAAGCAGAAGGTGTGTGACAAGCTGGGCCGGGACGGGGAGGCCTATGTGGCCCGAATGGAGCGGCAGTCTCTGGCGGGCACTCCTTATGCCCGGGGCGTGAACGAGTCGTATGCCGACGATCTCTCTGCGGGGTTCGACATTTTCTCCTTTACGCAGGATGGGAAGCCGAAATACATCGAGGTGAAGACCACCAACGGCGGCGTGGATGAGCCCTTTTATCTGAGCAGAAATGAGCGGCAGTTTCTGAATCACTGCTTCCGCAATGACCTGCCCTATGAGTTGCACCGGGTATATCATCTGAACGATCGCAAGAAGGTGGGGCGGGAGATCTACACGGCAGCGGAACTGGAGAATGACTTTGCATTTTCCGTAAGCGAGTACGCTGTGCAAAAGGAGGCATGACGGATGATCAGCGGTACGGAGTATTATCGCCGGAAAGCGAGGCTGAGTTTGCGGGCGCTGTCAAAGCACACGGGCATTGCGGAACCTCTGCTGCGGAAGCTGTGTGACGATCCTCCCATGACCACATCCACCGAGATCTATATGCGAGCGGCAGCGGAACTGGGCGTCAAGGTCATGGCGCTGCTTGAGAAGCATGATGAGTCGGAGTTGGACGTTGGAGACCAGGCGTCCTATCCCTCCCGGACGGAGTGCATGACCAACTGTGTGGCGGTCTACCGCCGGGTGAAGGGGCTGACGCTGGAGCAGCTGGCCCTGCGCCTTGGCAGCCCGAACCGGGAACTTGGGCGGCAGGCCTGTGCGCTGGAAATGCCCCGGAAGAAGCACGTCCGGGTGCTGGCGGCCTACGAGGGCATCACGCCGGAGCAGTTCCGGCATATGTATACCCGGGATAATGGGGTGGTGTGAGGTGCAAGATATCACGATCCCCAATTCCTTCTTCTTGGACGTCGAGGGCATCCCCAATGCCCGTCATCGAGTATATGTGGCCAAAATCATCGGCAGCCATCCGGAATACATACTGGAGCGGCAGTTTCTTGATCTGGAATGCACGTCGGCGGACAACGTCTGGTACTATTCGGCTGAACTGGAGGATTATGGCGTGTATGAGTACTCCGTGAAGTGGTTCAGCGACTACAAAAAAGATGAGGATGACGACGGTTTCCTCTATGGCTATCGGGGTTGGTTTATGGTGGTCTACGGGTTTATCCACCACTATATCCCGCTGCGGGACAGTGTGCTGCCTGAGTTGCAGAAATTGAAGAAGTACCTCCGGAAGATGAAGGGAGACGGTGCGGCATGACGATCTACTATGGCGTAAACATGTTGGCCACGGGAGCCAACATCCGACAGCTGCGGCGGAAGAAAGGTCTGTCCGTGCGGGACATCCAAGAGGCCATGGGTTTTGACAGCCCCTCGGCGGTGTACAAGTGGGAGTGGGGCAAGGCGCTGCCCTCCATCGAACACCTGATGACGCTGAGTTGGCTCTTTGATATGCGGATGGAGGATATCCTTATTTGGAGTCATCCTCCTCCGGAGGAGGAACTCTTCGTCCGGCATGTGAACATCTGTGATGAGCAGCTGGGCTAATGCTCTGTAGACAGCTTCGTCATAGGCTTTCGCATCGCATGGTATAGTAATAGCATAAGGGAATGGATCGTTTGACATCTTGAACGGATTTTGAGGACTTATTTTGCTGATATGATCATGGCAGGAGATCGTGATGGTCTCCTGCCGCTTTTCTATATCATCGTTCGTCTTGGCTCAGTCCATGCCGATGCCGGCCAGGATAGCCTTCATAAACGCTGCGTCCTTGGCGTCCTCGATGCTGCTGTT
>CANRLX010000136.1 GCA_947631615.1 uncultured Acetatifactor sp. | reverse complement strand
GTTTGTAAAACGCCAGCACATGCGTCTCTTCCTTTCCCTCCAAAAGCTTTCCCCGCACGCAGATCCTTTCCGCGCCGCTCACCGTCTGTCCGGCGACGCCGACACGCCCGTCCACCGTCACGGCTCCCTGTTCGATCAGCCGGTCCGCCTCCCTGCGGGAGCAGACGCCGCACCGGGCCAAATATTTATTCAGTCGCACCCGTTCCATACTGTATCATTTCCTCGATCCTCTGCACCTTCGGGATGCCGTCCCCCTCCTTGAGCCCGCGCTTGGCCTCGCTGTCCGCCAGCTCGTTGAACCGCTCTCCCCGGTGGGCCGCCACCTTGAGGAAGGTCAGCCGGATCCGGCTCCCCCACTCCCGCATCGCCTGGGCATACTTTTGGGTGAGCTCCGTCTTGCTCCTCCAGGCCCCCGTGACCCACTTCTCAATGCCCTCGTAGTCATAGCGGATCTCCACAGCGGAAAATCCGTTTGCCAGCGCGGTCTTTACGGCGTACATCGCCCCCAGCATCTCTCCTGCCACATTGCGCAGTGCCAGAGACTGGGGATTGTCGCCGTTTCCCGCCTCCGTGTAGATCCGCCCGTCCGGCAGGATGAAAACACAGCCGAAGGCGTACTTCTGCAGGCCCTCGCTGTAGCTTCCGTCCACGTAGGCAAGAAGCGTTCCCTCGGGCGGAAGCTCCTCCCCCGCAGGCGGAAGAAGCGCCCCCTTCTCTTTGGAGGAGTCCGCCGCCCTCTGTCCCGACGATACCTCCTGCCCTGCGCTCCCGTTCTCTCCCAGGTAGCTGCGGGCCTCCTCTTCTGTTGCAAACCCCTTATGCTCCGCACCGGGGAATCCCTCCACGGCCTCCCTGCACTCCTCCCAGGTCAGGAAGATACCGGTCCTTTTTCCTTTCTTTACCGCATAAAACTTCTTTTTTGCCGCCATCGCACCGCCCTTATCCGCGAATAAAATTCGTCCTCTGGAAAGGCTCTCTCTCCGGGAAGGCGATGCCCTCCTGCCTGCCCAGGGCGATACACTTTAACAGCCACGCCATATTGTTTCCCAAGGTGCGCATGGTCTGGAGGCCCTCCAGATCCTGCCGCACCTCGTCCGGCGTGTTGCCGTGCACCATGTTCCAGTACTGGCTGGACACCACGGGCATACAGCTGATCGTAAAGTACTTGTTGATCTGGTCAAATGCCGCGGTGGCGCCGCCCCGTCTGCAGCTCACCACGCAGGCTCCGGGCTTTCCCTGAAAGACCTCGCTCTTCCCGTAAAAGGCTCTGTCCAAAAAGGAGGTCAGCGCTCCGGATGCCGCCGCATAGTGCACGGGAGATCCAAACACAAAGCCGTCCGCCTCCTTCGCCTTCTCCACAAAGACATTCACGCCGTCGTCATCCCGAAAACACTTTCCCGTCTTTCCACAGGCGCCGCAGCCGATACATCCGGCCACCGGCTTTCCTCCCACCTGAACGATCTCCGTCTCAATCCCGTTTTGACGCAGCGCCCCCGCCACCTCCTCCAAGGCGGTGTAGGTACACCCCTGGGCGTTTGCGCTTCCGTTTACCAACAACACTTTCATATGCAGCATTCCTCCGTGATCCTTCTCCCGACAAAGGGAATTTTTCATACTGTCATCTATTATAACAATTTTTCCGGTAAAATGCTACACCTACCTTTTATTTTTAGAGGCGCACGGACTCTGCCGAATCACTTCCAGATCCGCCGGATCTCACAGATCTCTGAAAAATCCGCCTCCGATACGCAGACTCCCTCCTCCGGCAGCGCGTGCACGATCAGGCCGTCCCCCAGATAGACCGCCACGTGGCTGGGTTTTTCATAGAAGATCAGATCCCCCGGCAGCGCGTTTTCCATGCCGTCCACTTCGGTTCCAAAGGTCCTCTGCCCTGTGGAGGTATGTGGCAGCTCGATCTGAAAATACGCATATACGGACTTGGCAAAACCGGAGCTGTCTGTCCCTTCCGTCAGGCTGCTCTCCCCGTAGGCAAAGGGGGTTCCCACAAATTGAAGCGCGTACTGTGCGATTTCGGCTCCCTGTCTGCCGTCTCCGGAAATCTGTAGGGCGGAGGGATCCACCTGCGCGGACGGACTGCCCGCCTTTGCCGCCAGTAAAGCCAAATCCGGATGCGACGCAAGGTACGCCTCCGCCTTTTCCGGATCCGCCTTCTCCTCGGGCACCGGCAGCACAAACAGGGCGTTTAAGCCGTCATATCCCTCCTCCCTGGAAATGCGCCCGCTCTTCGGGTCATACGCATAGGCGGCGCGGTCATAGAAGCTTCCCTCATTGACACAGAAATAAAGCGTTCGGTCCGCAAATATTTCCACATCGTCGCACTCCACCAGACGGTACAAAACGCCGTCCCTCCACATCTCACGATAACCCCCGTTCAGGGAGGCGGCATTGTACCAGGCCGGATCGAGTCCCTGCACCAGCGGAGAGGCAAAGAAAGAAAGCTCCCCATAGGCATCCTCCCATGTCCCGGGCATCGGCTCTCCGTCCGCGCGCTCGATCGCCGTCACCGCATAGGTCCTGTCCGCCAAAATCTCCCCGCTCTCCCCGTCAAAATACTCCGATTGGGACAAATGCTCTCCGGAGACGATCCCTACCAGGGTAACGCGGTACTCCCCATAGGTCTGGCTCTCATTGAGCAAAACGGCGTCCGGCTCCGCAAAGGCTTCCGCCAGCCGGCTGTCCCCCGCCTGTTCCGCCACCGAAAGCGCGGACAGCAGACGGTAGGCGGCGAATCCCGTCAGCGTAGTCGCACCCACCGTCAGACATATGCACGCCGCCGCTGCCGCGCCGCGCAGACTCCTCCATCCGCGCAGACTCCTTCCGCTCTCCTTAAACTTGCGCATCTGCGCCTGCCGCAGGATGCTTTGATCCAGCGCCTCCTCCGCCGTTTCCTCCGCGCGAAGCGCCTCCCGCAGCCATCTCTCCCATTTCTCTTCCATCGTTGTCTCCTTTCCGAAACCTCCTGATTTCTCACAGTGATTTCTCACAATTTTTCCAATTCCCGCCGCAATCTCTTTCTGGCCTGATACAGTCTGCTGGACACCGTTCCCTTCGGGATCCTCAAAAGTCCGGCTATCTGTGCCGTGGAGAGCTCCTCCATATAGTAGAGAAGCGTCACCAGCCGCAGATGTTCCGGAAGCCGGCTCACCGCCAGCCTCACCGCCGTCTTTTTCTCCTGCGCAAGGATCTGCTCCTCCAAGGAGAACGCATCGGCCTCCCTGTCCCAGACATCGCCCTTCTCCCCCGCCGGAAGCACCTCCGCAATACGCCTTCTCCAGGCAAACTTGCGTCTCCGGTTCCTCCAAAGCCGGATGGCTACCGAGAGAAGATAGCTCTTGGGATTTCTCCTGCCGTCTATCCTCTCCAGCTTCTCCACCGCCGTCAGAAGCGTGTCCTGATACAGCTCATCCGCCTCCTGTCTGCTTCCGGTAAGCTGTCGGCAGAAGGAATAGATGTCTCTGCCATATGTCTGAATACAGACCTCCAATTCCTGTTTTGTCATTTCCTCTTCACCCTTGCGACCTCCCCCTCGTTTTTACCGTCTTTGAAACCGCTTTTGGGCTGGCCAGCCTGCGCTTTCACAACATACATTGTAACAAGTCCCGGGCCGCTTCATCCTTTTTGCCTCTTTTTTCATAAGGCAAGAAAAGTCCGAAAGACTCGTGGTCTCTCGGACTTTTCTGTTTCGCCCTATTTCTTTCCTAATTTCTTTCCTATTTCTTTCCTATTTCCCTGCGGTTTCTCTGTTATCCGTCATTCCATCTCCGCAACGCCCCAATATCCCCTTCCAACTGCCTATGGCGGCCCTCTACAGCTTGAACCTCTGGATGGACTCGCTCAGCTTGTTCACGATCTCATTCAGCACTTCCGCGTTCTCCGTCATCTGGTTCATGGTGGAGTTCACCTGCTCGGCGGAAGCGTTCACCTCCTCGGTGGCCGCCGCTGAGGTCTCCGATACGGACGCGATATTGTCCATGCGCTGTACCACCTTGTCGCGGGCGGTATCCATCTCCTTGTTGAGCTGCTCAATGCTCTCCACGACCGCCAGAAGTTCCTTGACAGAGTTCTCGATCTCCTCAAAGAGCATCTGGGTCTCGCGGATCGCCTTCTGCTGATCCTCCTGGATCCCGCCGCTCTCCTCCAGGCTGTTCGCCACCTGGTTGGAATTGCCGGAGATCTCGATCAGGATGCTCTTGATCTCCTCCGTGGACTCTCTGGACTGATCCGCAAGCTTTCGGATCTCGTCCGCAACCACGGCGAAGCCTCTCCCGCTCTCGCCGGCCCTGGCCGCCTCAATGCTGGCGTTTAGGGAGAGCAGATTTGTCTGCGAGGTGATATCCGCAATGGCGTCGGAGATATAGTTGATCTTCTCAATAGATTTTAACATCTCGGACATGGTGTTGATGGACTCCACCGAGTTGGCCTTGGCCTTCTCCGACTTGTCGATCAGCTCCTGCAGGATCCCCGCGCCCTTCTGCCCGATCTGTGCCGTCTCTCTGGAGCGCTCTCCAATGCGCTCCACGCGCTCCTGGGACAGCTTCAGGCGCTGCGCAAGGCGCTCCACCTCCGCATTGGCATCCGCCGTGCTGTGGGCCTGCTCGGTGGCTCCCTGGGCCACGCTGCCGATCGCCTCCGTCACCTGTCCGGCCACCTCCCTGGTATCCTCCGACACCTCCATGATGGACTTGGCGATCCCGAAGATCTCGTCGGAGTTTCCGCTCACATTCCGGATCAGGCCGGAGATGCTGTCCATCATAGTGTTAAAGTTATGCTCCAGCTGCCCAAACTCGTCGTGCCGCTTCACCACCAGCTTGGTGGAGAGATCTCCCTGGGCCATACGGTTGGTGGCGCTCTGCAGCTTTTTCAGCTCGCCGGCAACCGTGGTCGCAATGATGAGTGCGACGAGGACGGACAGGACCATAGCGATGATAAAGCACAAAATCGACACGATATTGATCTGCGCAAAGCTGTCCGCCAGCTCCTCCTCGCCGATCAGTCCCACCAGATACCAGCCCGTTATATTGTCCCGAACCAGCGTCACACAGTACTTGTCGCCGTCGATCCGGCACATTCCGCTGGCAAAGGCGTTCACCTCCGCATCCGGATCCTCCGCCAGCATGTCCGCTTCGTACTGGGCGGATTCCGCCATCAGCTCCTCCCAGATGGGGATCTCCAGGGCGGACTCGGTGACCACCTTGTTGTTATCGTTGTTGACAATGATATTTCCGTCCTTATCCACCAGGAAGGTATATCCGGTGTTCATCAGCTTGATGCCGTTGATGTAATCCTTAAGGACCTGCACGTTCACATCCATAGCCACCACGCCCACATGGACATCGCCTGCCTCCAGCTCCTGGGAAACGGTGAAGACCTCGACGCCGTCCTCATTGATATAGGGTGTGGTAAAATTGGCAAACACGGTGCTCCTGGACCCCAGCCCCAGGGAGTCCTGATACCAGGTCTCCTGGGAGTTGTCCACTCCCGTCAGCTCCTGGTACTCTCCCGTCTTCTTGCCCTCCTCGGACACCACCATCTTGGCGGTTATGTATCTTCCGCCGGCAGTGGCAAAAAAGGTCCTCTCGGAATTAGGGATCACCTTGAGCGCGCTCAGCAGAGAATCCTCGATCCCCTTCAGTCGGTCAGCATACTCTTCTTCCACCTTCTTAAAGTCGTTGCTGCGGCACATCAGATCGATGGGCAGGCTCAGCGTCTTGGCGTAGCGCTGAAAGCTCACCGTGGCCTCGTCCATCGTCTGCTGGCTGGTCAGCTGCATATTGTTCTCCAGGATGCTGGTCATTCGGATGCGTATCGTCAGCGTGCTGATCAACAGAGCGATCAGAGACACCATGACAATATAACACACCAGTTTCGTCCGAAAGTTTGTTTTCTTCATAGTATGGTTTCCTTTCCTCTCTCCTACTGAGCGTACTGTCCTTTTTATTTTAGCCGTTTGGGACATATTTTTCAAGATGCTAATAAACTTGAGTTTCCGTACTTTTATCCACAGCAGGCCGCTTTTATCCTTGCTGCAATAAACAACTTTCAAAAATTGGCC
>CANRLX010000135.1 GCA_947631615.1 uncultured Acetatifactor sp. | reverse complement strand
GAAATCCCGGGGAGTTCACGATGCTGGAGCTGGCGGGGGAAGTACTGGGGCAGATCGGGAGCCAGTCGAAACTGGTGTTTCACGATCTGCCGAAGGACGACCCGAAGCAGCGGCGACCGGATATCGCGAGAGCGAAGCAGCTGCTGGGCTGGGAACCAAAGGTGCCTCTGCGGGAGGGCCTGGTTAAGACGATAGAGTACTACAGAGAGCTCATGGAGAGAGCGTGAAGCAAAGGGAGAGAGGCAAGTGGACGCGGAGAGCAGAGCGGCGGTAGCGGAAGCGCCGGTGAAGACAGCGGAGCTGACGGTCAACGAAAGCCGTACATATAAATTTATAAAGCGCGTGTTCGATATCGCGGCGTCGGCTGTCGGGCTCGTTCTCTGTATCCCCATCTTTCTGGTGATAGGCATCGCGATAAAGATAGAGGACCCGAAGGGTCCGGTGTTTTATCACCAGCCCCGGATCGGTCTGAACGGACGGGAGTTCACATTTTATAAACTGCGGAGCATGTACACCAACGCGGACGCGATCAAGGCAACGCTGATGGACCAAAACGAGATGGATGGGCCGGTGTTCAAGATGAAGAACGACCCGCGTGTGACGAAGGTAGGGCGTTTCATCCGGAAGACGAGCCTGGACGAGCTGCCGCAGCTTTGGAACGTGCTGAAGGGCGACATGAGCCTGGTGGGCCCGCGGCCTCTGCCAACCGCGGAGGAACTGGCGTGCAATGCCTACCAGCGGCAGCGGGAGCTGGTAAAGCCTGGGCTTACCTGCTACTGGCAGATATCCGGTCGGAACGATATCATGTTCGACGAGTGGATAGAGCTTGACTTTCGGTACATACGAGAGCAGAGCATACGGACGGATTTGAAGATCCTTTTGAAGACGGTTGAAGCGGTCGTTCGCGCTGGGGGAGCATACTAAGCCAGAGAAAAGACGGAGCTTGTGGATGTCATTGGCAGAGAAGTACGAACAGTGGAAGACGGACGCGTTTTTCGACGAGGAGACACGTCTGGAATTGTCCACGCTTACGGATGACAAGGAGATCGAAGATCGGTTCTATAAGGACCTGGAATTTGGGACCGGCGGGATGCGTGGCATCATGGGCGCCGGGACCAACCGAGTGAATCGCTACACGCTGGGCAGGGCCAGCACGGGACTGGGAAACTATCTGCTGGAACAGTATGGCGCACAGGCATGCCGGGAGCGGGGCGTGGTCATCGCCTATGATACCCGCAACCATAGCCGGGAACTGGCAAGCGCATCCGCGGCGGTGCTGAGCGGCAAAGGCATTCGCGTACTGCTGCTGGACGACGCCCGGCCCACGCCGCAGCTGAGCTTTTCCGTGCGCCATTATGACGCTCTGGCGGGGATCGTGATCACGGCAAGCCACAACCCGAAGGAGTACAACGGCTACAAGGTCTATGACGAAAAGGGCGTGCAGCTGGTACCGGCACAGGCGGCGGCAGTCACGGAATACATAAACAGGATCAGCGACTACAGGTCTGTCAGCTTTGCCGGGGATAAAGCGTTGATCCAGACGGTGGACGACACGGACGCGTTCGTGTCCGCGGTGCTCAAGCAGAGCCGGTATAAGGATGCAGCCGCGAAAGCGGAGCTGCGGGTCGTATATACGCCGCTGCACGGTGCGGGACGTATCCCGGTACAGAAGGCGCTGGCGGAGGACGGCTTTGTCAATGTGTTCCCCGTAGAGGAGCAGATGACGCCGGACGGGGACTTCCCGACGGTGGCATCGCCCAATCCGGAGGACAGGCGTGCGTTGGAGATGGGCATCGCCTATGCCCGGGAGGTGGACGCCGACATTGTGCTGGGGACGGACCCGGACAGCGACCGGGTGGGAATAGCGGTCAGAACAGACGACGGCTATCAACTGCTGACCGGCAACCAGATCGGCGCGCTGGTGATGGACCACATCCTCAGCTGCTCTGACATGTCCGCCTATAAAAAGCCCGCGATCGTCAAGACGATCGTGACGTCGGAACTGGGAGCAGAGATCGCGCGCAGCAAGGGCCTGGCGGTGTTCTCCACACTGACGGGATTCAAATACATCGGGGAGAAGATATCTCAGTTTGAGCAGGCAAAGGCAGAGGGAGATACAAAGCGGGACTACGATTTTGTCTTCGGCTACGAGGAGTCCTACGGCTACCTGGCGGGGACCCACGCCCGGGACAAGGACGCGGTGGTGTCCGGTATGCTGATATGCGAGATGGCCGCGCGGCTGAAAAAAGAGGGCAAGACCCCGGCGGACCGGATGGCGGAGCTTTATAAAAAGTACGGTTATTACCGGGACGCGCTGGACAGCTTCACGCTGGCCGGGAAGGACGGTCTGGAGCGTATCGCCGGCATGATGCGGCAGCTTCGGAGCGGACAGACACGTCTGCCGGATGTTCAAGATACGATAGATTACAGTACGCCGGTGCCGGCGGAGCCGGGGTTCGGGGAACTGCCGGCGGCGGATGTGCTGAAATATATCCTGGCGGACGGCAGTTGGATAGCGGTGCGGCCCTCCGGGACAGAGCCAAAGCTGAAGATCTATTACAGCGTCCGCGGCGCGGACGAGACAGCGGCGGATGAGAGGCTGACGCAGTACCGCCAGGCGCTGAAGGCGCAGTTGGGTTTGTAAGGGGAGAAGAGAGTGAACGTCATATTGCTGTCCGGGGGAAGCGGGAAGAGACTGTGGCCGCTTTCCAACGACATACGCAGCAAACAGTTTATCCGTCTGTTCCGCAACGAGGCGGGAGAGTACGAGTCGATGGTGCAGAGAGTCTACCGGCAGATCAAGTCGGTGGATGAAAACGCAGGAGTGACGATCGCGACCAGCAAGTCACAGGTGAGCGTAATCCACAATCAGCTGGGAGATCAGGTGTCCGTGTGTGTGGAGCCGTGCCGGCGGGACACGTTCCCGGCCATCGTGCTGGCGGCGGCGTATCTTCGATATGAAAAAGGGATTGCCGGGGATGAGGCTGTGGCCGTATGCCCGGTGGATCCGTATGTGGAGGACTCCTATTACGAGACGGTCGGGCGGCTGGTGGAACTGGCCGCCGCGGGCGGAGCGAACCTCACGCTGATGGGGGTAGCGCCGACATATCCCAGTGAGAAATACGGCTATATCATCCCGGAGACGTTGGACGAGGTGAGCCCGGTCAAGGAATTCCGGGAGAAGCCAGATAAGGCCGCGGCAGAGCAGTACATAGCGCAGGGCGCATTGTGGAACGCGGGGGTGTTTGCCTTCCGGCTGGACTATCTGCTGGAGAAGGCGCACGGGATGATCGGCTTCACGGATTATCGTGACCTGTACGCGAAATATGAGACGCTGACGAAGATCAGCTTCGACTACGCGGTGGCGGAACAGGAGAGCAGCATCCAGGTCCTGCGGTATGCGGGCAGCTGGATGGATGTGGGCACCTGGAACATGATGGCGGAGGTCATGGACACTGCCGCCAAGGGGAATGTGACGCTGGATACGACGTGTGAAAACACTCACGTCATAAGCGAGCTGGATATACCGATGCTGTGTGTCGGCTGCCGGGATATGGTGATTGCGGCCAGCGGCGACGGGATATTGGTGGCGGACAAGGCCAAAAGCGACAGCATCAAGCCGCTGGTGGAGCAGATCAATACCGAGATACGGTTTGCGGAGAAATCCTGGGGCACCTACACGGTGATCGACGCCCAGCCGGGGTCGATGACCGTGAAGATCCGCCTGCAGAAGGGCAGCCGGCTTAAATATCATAGCCATGAATACAGAGATGAAGCGTGGAATGTGATCTCTGGAATAGGGAGAACGGTAGTGGATGGTATGGAAGAGCATGTCCAGACCGGTGATGTGGTGACGATGGCGGCAGGGTGCAGACATACCCTTCTGGCGGATACAGACATGGATGTGATAGAGGTCCAGGTCGGGGAGATCAGCAAATCCGATAAGACAGTGTATCCATTGGAGATGTGAGCATATGGGGCCGATGCTGCTGAAGCCCGCAGTCAAAAATTATCTATGGGGCGGCACACGACTGAAAGAGGAATATGGCAAAGAGTGCGGCAGCGGACCATTGGCAGAAACGTGGGAGTGTTCGACTCATCCGGAAGGTCCCAGTACAGTAGTAAACGGGGAATTTGCCGGGAAAAGGCTGGATGCGGTATTGCGAGAGCATCCTGAATGCCTGGGGACACGTTATATATCGCAGCGGGAATTGCCCATATTGGTAAAGTTCATCGACGCGAGGGAGAACCTGTCTGTGCAGGTGCATCCCGGAGATCGCTATGCCAGAGAACATGAAGGGCAGAACGGCAAGACAGAGTTCTGGTATGTGCTGGATGCCAAGCCAGGCGCACAGTTGATCCATGGATTTGCTCATCCAGTGACAGCGGATCAGCTTATTGACTCTATACAGTGCGGGACGCTGGACAAGCATTTGCAGAAGCTGTCGGTCCATTGCGGAGATATGTTCTACATTCCAAATGGAGTCGTGCACGCGATAGGAGCGGGGATTCTTCTGGTGGAAATCCAGGAAAACTCTAACGTGACCTATCGTCTGTTTGATTACGATCGGATAGATGCGGACGGGAAAAAGCGTGAGCTCCACTTTGAAAAAGCCATGGATGTGCTTGATACGCGCCCCAGCTCAGAGATAAGGCAAAGGCCGCGGACCTTTCACTTTGAGAAAAGTTGTTTCCGGGAATTGCTCTGCCGGTGCCCTTATTTTGAAGTTGAGCGGCTCCGGATTGGGGAGATATACACACTCTCCGGACTGGAGAGATCATTTCAGGTGCTGCTATGCCTGAACGGACAAGGTAATGTTCACGGGGCTGGTCAGGAAGGGGTTTGTTTTTCCAAAGGCAACTGTGTCTTTCTTCCGGCAGGGAATGAGATTTACCACTTGTCAGGCAGATTTGAATTGATAAAAATCGCCTGCTGATTTTAAGAACTATGAGGAGACAGAGATGAACATCAGCTACTTTGGCCTTGGATATGTAGGTTGCGTGGGCACGGCGTGCTGTGCGAAGCTGGGCCACCATGTGATCGGCAATGACGTGTCAAAGAATAAGGTCGATCTTATCAATCAGGGCAAGCCAACGATCATTGAAGCGGAAATTGGGGAACTGATCGCGGAGGGGCGCAACAAAGGGCTCATAGAGGCGACGATGGACTACCACTATGCGGTTCATAATTCAGAGGTGTCATTTATCGTCGTGGGAACACCCAGCACCAGAGAGGGACATCTGAATCTGAATTATATCTACACCGTGGCCCGTCAGATCGGCGAGGCGATGAAAGATAAGAAGGACTTTCATATCGTAGCGATCCGTAGCACGGTGCTCCCAGGGACAAATAAGCGTGTAGGCGAGATCCTTGCTGAAGCATCCGGAAAGGTCCGCGGCAAGGATTTTGCGGTCGTTTCCAACCCTGAGTTTTTGCGCGAGGGTACAGCTGTCAGGGACTATTTGAATCCGCCGCTGACGCTGATTGGCACTGACAGCGAGCGGGCGGAGGCTGTGTTCCGTGAACTGTACAAAGATATCCCCGGTGAGTTTATCGCCACAGACATCGAAGTCGCGGAGATTATGAAGTATGTCAATAATACATACCACGCACTAAAGATCGTCTTTGGCAACGAAGTCGGAAATATCTGTAAGGCTTTGAATATAGACAGCCACAAAGTCATGGAGATCTTTTGCAAGGACAAGCAGCTGAACATCTCGCCGTACTATTTCAAGCCTGGATTCGCCTATGGCGGTTCCTGCCTGCCAAAGGATATGAAGGCGCTGCGGACTTTAGCACATGATCTGTATGTGGATGTGCCGGTCATCAACGCCATCGAGTCCTCCAATGAGCAGCAGAAGAGAAATGCGCTCCGGATCATTGAGAGCAAAGGAAAAAAACGGATCGGGATCCTTGGACTCAGCTTCAAATCAGGAACGGACGATCTGCGCTACAGCCCGATCGTGGATGTTGTTGAGGCCCTGTATGGTAAGGGCTATGAGATTAAACTCTACGACGAAAATGTCCGGCGCTCTCAACTGACAGGGACAAACGCCGATTTCATCGCGGCGAAGCTGCC
>CANRLX010000134.1 GCA_947631615.1 uncultured Acetatifactor sp. | reverse complement strand
AAGCGCATTTCCCATCGCTGGTCGGTGTTGGAGCGGCACATGACCTGGTGCCCGGCCAGGCCGTTTACCGACAGAGGAGTGATCGGGCCCAGCGGCATAAAAGCGCCGCCGGGGAGGAACAGTTCCTCCAGTTCCGCCTTTGTCCCGTGGCAGCCCTGCTCTACATCCCACTCCACGATATACCGCTCGTCGGGCGTGTAGGCGATAAAGCCGTTCTGGGGAAGAACGTCCGGTGACGGCTCTACCAGGAAACCGTCCGGAAGGGAGAACGAAATACCATGTGTGTGAAACTTCCCGTCTTTGTATAAGAGCATAAATTTTGCCTCATTTTAATTCTCTAATGCATAGTCTAATTCTTTTCGTTTGTGTTTTGATGTGACGTTCTGAATTATACTATATCGAAACGGATTAGTGAAGGACATGGTTGAAATATGATCGACAAACGGTTTGGGAAGCGCGTAAAAGAGTGCCGTGAGCAGCTTGGGCTTACCCAGGAGCAGTTTGCAGAGAAGATCGGTCTCACACCAAATTACATTTCCACGGTAGAAAGAGGCACAGCGTTTCCTCGTTACGAAAAGCTGGTGGCGATCATCAACGGTCTGGAGGTGTCTGCCGACGCGCTGTTCTGCGACGTGGTCGAGCATGGAACAGAGTATAAGACAACATGGTTGTCCCAGATCCTTGAGACTTTGCCAAAGGAGGAACAGCAACGTATCCTTCAGATGGTAGAGTTGATGGTAAAGCAAGCTGGCAATACACCATGATGATCGTTCACGGCGGCCCGCCCGGGCCGCCGTGTTTTTACGGTGGAGAAGTCCTGTCATGTGGTGGCTCTCTTGTCCAGCAACACTTCGTCTATCGGCTGCCAGGAACACAGCGGCACGAACCGTTCCCGGTCCTCCTCCAGCAAATTCATGAATGCGATGATATGCTGTCCGGGAAAATAGCTTTCGCAGTAAGCGGGCGTCACGCCCTCCGGCACGACGCCGATGCGCTCCGTCCCCGCAAGGCGCTCCGCCAGCGCGGCCGCCTCGCTCAAATACACGGGAACGCCCGCCCGGCAGAGTGCAAGATAGAATCGGACCGTCTCCATAGTCTTGCTCACGGTGTTTTCTGTCAGGCGGAGCTAGTAGCCGCCGCTGTCGTGGGTCACGCCGAGAAAGATGTGCGTTGACACCGCCCACGGATGTCCGCCTCCGTGTTTAGCGGTGAGCCACGAAATGCCTTGGAAGATTCCTCGTCGATGTCCGTCAGCCCCTCGTCCCGCCCGTCGGCAAAACGTCGGTACTGCTTTTTGGGGGACAGGCCGTTGGTCGAATAGCCGTTCGCCGCATAGCCCAGCGAGCAAAAGCGGAAGAAATCGTCCGCCGTCATGGATGCCAGACGGGGCGTGAACGCGCTTTGCTCCTTTGGCTGCGCCGATGCCAGACGGATGAAAGCGGCCACATCCTCCACGGATATGTCCCCGAAAAATGCTGCCTTCTCCTCTGGCCAGATATCCCAATAGTCCCTGCGGCAGAGCGTCCCCACACGGTGCTGCGGCGGCAGATGCTCCCAGATGTAAGAATTGTATGTGCCGTCCCGGAGCATCCCTATGCACTCTTTGACAGAATCGACCAGCCACTGCGCAAACTCCGAAATGTCATACCGATAGTCGCGCAGATCCCGATTCTGGTCCTGTACGATCACGAGCTGATGGCTGAGGGAGACCGCCCGATATCCATCCTCTTTCACTTCGACTGCGGAGAATTCATACCACTCGATCTCATTGGGAAATTCCTGCTCCCAGGCCAGAACAAACTCCTCCCGGCTTTCAAACTCACCCTCCGCGATCAGTTCATCGGCGTCCCCATAGTCCTCTATGGGACCACGTTTTGCCCGGAACCACAGCGTCAGGGCACCATTCTCATGGGAGGGTTTGATCTGTTCCAGAAGTGCGAACAGTTCGTCCAAAAGGGCGCGGCTCTTTTCGTCATAGACATAGGAGTACACTCCGAAACGGCTGTTATGGCTGAGCCGATCTCTGTATTGCCGTATCTTCGGCTGCGTCAGATTCTTATTCAAGTCTTATCACCTCATAGTTTCGGCAGGCCTCCCCAATGGCCTTTCGCTAACACATCCTAGCATAACTATATTGTATAAGACGATCCCCGTCAATGGACTCGCGATCCATCGACGGGGAACATGTTATTTTTTGGGCTGATCTATGAGGGACCTAACTCCGGGTGGCTCCAGATGAGGATGCCTTCGGCTGATCCCCGCGCAGGACTCCCAGAGAGCGCAAATTTTATCGGCAAGGCATAAGATCGCACTTTATCGGAAGCGTGGCGGCTTCGTGGTCAGTGGAAACATGTGGCACTGTATCATACGATTAGCCCGAAATGGTCATGAGAATCGATCCGTTGAAAACAGGGCCAAAAGGTGGTATAAAGAAAACAAGGGAGGGAAGAGCGATGCCACTGGTACTGGTGAGAAACGACATTACGAAGATGAACGTGGACGCCATCGTGAACGCCGCCAAGCCCACGCTGCTGGGCGGGGGCGGCGTAGATGGGGCCATCCATCGGGCCGCCGGGCCGGAACTGCTGGCAGAGTGCCGGACGCTGGGGGGCTGTGAGCGGGGCCAGGCAAAGATCACCGGGGCCTATCGCCTGCCCTGTAAATACGTCATCCACACGGTGGGCCCCGTCTATGAGGGAGGCAATCACGGCGAGAGCCAGGTCCTTGCGTCCTGCTATCGCTCCGCGATGGCACTGGCCAGGGAATATCACTGCGAGACGGTGGCGTTTCCCCTGATCTCTGCCGGGGTATACGGATATCCCAAGGACCAGGCCCTGCGGATCGCTGTGAACGTGCTGAGCGAGACCATGTTCGAGACGGACATGACGGTGTATATCGTCGTGTACGGCCATGATTCGCTGGAGACGGGCCGGAAGCTGTTTACGGACGTGGCTGAGTACATAGACGACAACTATGTGTCCGCTCACACTGACATTCGTGACCGGTGGGGGATAAGGCGGCTCATCAACAGACTCGAAGAGGCCCCGGACAGGATACAGGAAAGCGAGAAAGACGAGAGCTGCAAAGCCAGCGCCTTTTTCGACTCTGAGCCGACGCAGAAGCTGTTTTCCGCCCGGGACCGGGGGCAGTTGCTGGAAAGCCCCGCGGCCGCCATGCCCCTGAGCCTGGACGACGCCCTCCGGCAGATGGACGAGAGCTTTACCCAGATGCTCCTGCGGAAGATAGACGAAAAGGGCATGACCGACGCGGCGTGCTACAAAAAGGCCAACATCGACCGAAAGCTGTTTTCCAAGATCCGCGGCGATATCCACTACAAACCCAGCAAAGCCACGGTCCTGGCCTTTGCCATCGCCTTGGAACTGCCCCTTTCTGAGACACGGGAGATGCTGACCAAGGCGGGATATGCCCTGTCGCACAGCAATAAATTCGACATCATCGTGGAGTACTTCATCCAAAAGGGCAACTACAACATCTTTGAAATCAACGAGGCGCTGTTTGCCTTTGACCAAAGTCTGCTGGGGGCGTAATTTGTCGCCTGGCAGGCGACCTGTAAAAACTTAAAACCTCCTATACTGTGACCATGAAAACACAGTACAGGAGGTTTTATCATGAAAAACAACATCACAGAACTGGTATTCATCCTGGATCGGAGCGGGTCCATGAGCGGCCTGGAGAAGGACACCATCGGCGGCTTCAACGCCATGCTGGAAAAGCAGAAAAAGGAGCCGGGCCAGGCGTACGTCACCACCTATCTCTTTGACAACGCATCGGAGATCATCCATGACCGGGTCCCGGTGAGGGAGGTGCCGGCCATGACGCAGGAGGTGTATTTCGTCCGGGGCTGCACGGCGCTGCTGGACGCCATCGGCGGGGCCATTGACCACATCAAGGACATCCATCGCTATGCCCGGCCGGAGGATGTGCCGGAACACACCCTGTTCGTCATTACCACCGACGGTATGGAAAATGCCAGCCGGCGCTATTCCGCCGAGCGGGTCAAGGCCATGGTCGAGCATGAGAAGGCCAAGTACGGCTGGGAGTTTCTTTTCCTGGGGGCCAATATCGACGCGGCGGCCACGGCAGGGCGTATGGGCATCGACGAGGACCGGGCCGCCACCTTCCACAATGACAGCCAGGGCATTGCCACGAACTATGACGCCGTAAGCGTGACGATCTCCGCATTCCGTGAGGACAAGGATATCACCGGGAGCTGGAAAAAGAGCATTGTGAAGGACTATCTGAAAAGGAAAAAGTAAGGCGCTGTGACCGCAATAATATTGACCGAGGAAAGACACGTTGCTATAATAATTAAAAACGCGACAGATGAAGGAATGGTTGTACATTTGAAGGAGGGTAAAATATGAGAAAAATCGTTATTATGATACTGACCGCGGTTTTGGTCCTGAACATGGCGACTCCGGCTTTTTCCTCTTCTGCGCCGGAAAAAGCCGAGGCAGATCCGAATGCATGGAGAAACGCATATCTCAATTACATTTCAAATCAATCAGGTTCGGTAAACCAAAGCGAACTTGAAATAATGACCTATAGCCTGATGTATATTACGGATGATGAGATACCGGCTCTCTATATTTACTCCGGAATTGAGGCAAATGGCGGGTGGTTTTGCTGGTTCAACGGGTCTGAAGTGGTGGATGAGATGACTGTCTTCAGCGTGTACAGATATGTGGAGGGCTCTAATATATATTCTGTTTTGTGCGGGCGCATGGGACAGTATTATGAGTATTTCGGCAAATTTGTAGATGGGCAGTTGGAGCAGCTTGCCTCTTGTGAGTATGGTGGAGATTGGGGTGTCCCGTTTGATCGAGATACGGATGTGCAGTCTGTAAACACCTACTATTGGAACGATGACGTGGTCTCCAGAGAGGAATATGCAGCCAGAAGGAATGCTCTGATCGATCCAACTCAGCCGATAAGAGAGGTTTCCGGGTATGACGGGATCAGTTACGACGAGATCTGTCAAGAGCTGCTGTCGGGTATAGAAGGGAGCGCTGATGACGATGTCGTTTCAGGCGTGTATTTGGATACAAGTATGGAACCGGCGTTTGCTTCACAAATTGCCTTTGACGGAAAAAATAGGACGTTTATTTTCAATATTAATCTTTTGGAAGCGTGGGGTACTGCCAGGGGCTCCTATGTAATGGATTCTTCAGGTATCATTGACTGCAAGATCGAGGAGATGGATTTTGATTACGGTAGGTTTGCCAATCTGACAGATATAAATATATCTTTTTATGGTGATAGCATTACCTTTTTGGATAGTGTTTGGCAGAATTATTGCGGACCTAACTTTCAGAGTACCGGGCAATCTTTCTGCGTGGAACCAGATAGCGGAATGGCGACGATTACAGGTGACGCTGTTCGTGTGCGCAGCGGGCCTAGTACGGATTACAGAATCTTTGCAGAACTTTTTAGCGGGGATCAGGTACAGATCATTGGACGAAGCGGGGATTGGTATCAGATAAAGTATAACGGCGACTATATGATAGAAGGGTTTATGTCTGCGGAGTACGTTGCAAAAAATTGATTTGCCCTAAAATAACATACGAAAAGCCAGACCTGGTGTGAAAAAGTCAATAGCTCTCCCAGATCAGGGTTATCTCGTGGCGTAGGCAGAGGTGACCGTGGTGAGTGTGACACAGAGAGGGACCCCCGTCAAAGGCCGGTAGGCTCATTGACGGGGGCTTTTTTACTCGTTGATGCCGTAGGCGCAACGATCTTCGCCTTCCGTGCGGATGGGGATATCACCGGAAACTGGAAGACGAGTATTGTGAAGGACTATTTTAAAAGGAAAAAGTAAGGCGCCCTGGCAGAGCGGGTGCATCGGTACAGTGATCTGAACTGAAAAGCAAGATCCCCATCCGATGTTCCATTTGGAATGCGGATGGGGTCTGCTATTCATTGGGATGAAGATCGTCCGGATAATATGCCACAACGTCAGATAATGAGCAATTCAAAATCTGGCAGAGAGCCTCAAGTGTATTGGTGGAGACAGATTCTCCTGCTTTCAAACGGCGTATAGTGGAACTGCTGATACCGCCCTTGACCTGCAGCGTATACGTTGTAGCGCCGCGCTTTTCCATCGTTGCCCATAATGGGGCATAGGAAATCATGGCAGTCTCACCTTTCCCTCTTGTAATATCTCCATTATTGCCTATAATAGGGGCAGAGTGTTATAGACAATATTGTTTATATAGAAGAAAGGGGATGTTCCAAGGGGCAATTGGTACGTAGGGAGAAACGAGATTCGGTATCAGTGTATGAAAGGTTTCCTCTAAACTAGATATGCTATATGCAGATAGGAGGAA
>CANRLX010000133.1 GCA_947631615.1 uncultured Acetatifactor sp. | reverse complement strand
CCAAAAAAATGAATACCAAACGGCCGTGAAAGCGAGGGCTTTCACGGCCTTAACATTTTTGGCGCAATACGGGCGGGTTTGGGGCACGTATGCTGGGTAGCTCATTATTCTGAGCCTCATGGATCTCGCCGAATACCCAGGCGCCTTTGGTATGCTTGCGCGGACAGCCTGTCAGCGGCAAGGAGGCAGGCCAGCGACAAGGCCGACAGCAGGCAGAAAAGTATCCACGCGGGCCGGTAACTGCCAGTGAGGTCGTAAAAAAGCGCGCCGGAGGGCGTACCGACGGACACACCCAAGTAGAGGCAGGTGGTGATAAGTCCCACGTTTGAGACATAGTCCCTGGCGCCGAAGAACTTTTGCGTCAGATATGCCGGCAGAATGACCTGCATGGCGCTGGTCATACCGAACAGCACCGCCGGAATCCACACCTTATCGCTTCGAGTGCAGATAAGCAGGGCAATAAAAGCGCAGAAGGCCACAGTACTGCACACGGCTGAGGCCGCGGCGGAGCGAAGATGGTCGTATAAGTGACCAATCAGGAGCTTGCCGGCGACGGCCGTCAGCATGACGACGGAATACATTCGTACAGATAGCTCCGAAGCAACGCCGGCTGACTGCCAGTAGGCGATGAGCTGGGACTGGGTCCCCATTATCACAAAGCCCAGAAGAAAGATCGATAGGGCGAAGAACCAATATGCGGGGAGCCTTAACGTCTCCTTTTGGGAAAAGCCCATACCGGCGGGGGACTTGTCCGCGTCGGTTCGATTTCCGTATGGGGCAAGACCCATCGACTCCGGCGTTGGGCGAATCAACAATAGAGCCAGCAGCGATGTCAACAAGATAACGGCGGAGATGAAGCGGTAGCCTCCCCGCCAGCCAACGGTCTTGATCAAATCGGATACCACGGGGGACAGGGCGGAGGAGGCGATTCCGGAGCCGGCAAACGCGATACCTGTCACAAGCCCTCGCTTCTCCCAAAACCAGTTGGACAACAGCAGAGTGATGGGCACAGAGCCAAAGAGACAGGCGGCCAGGCCGGCCAGAATACCACCTAAATAGAAGTAATAGACGGAGCTTGCCATAGAGTAACACAAGTGGGCGGCTCCGCCCAAAATGGCGCCGATCAGGATAAGCGGCCGCATGGGATACCGCTGGAAGATCTTTCCCAAAAAGGGGAGCGTTATCATGGTGGTAATTGTACTGAAGGTGCCGTGAAGGACCAGGGCGGAGCGCTTGACCTGAAGCGCGTCGCAGACAGGGGACAGGAACAGGGCGTTGAAATAAGAGAGCATCCCTATACTCGCGGCGGATAAGAGCATACAGGCGAAGGCGATGACCCAGCAGTACAGGGATCTTTTTGCTTGTAATAGTTTCATAGGCGGCGATTCCTGGCCCTATTTGCCAAAGCGTGCGACGGCCTGACGCATCCGGTCACGGACATGAACGCCGAAGGGACAGGAGCGCTCGCATCTGCCGCATTCCAGGCACTCGATGGCCGTGTGCTCCAGGCTCTCGTAGTGGGCCTGAAGGGTGGGGGGCACGGGGCCGCTTGGGAGCGCCAAATCAAGATATTTCTGTATCTGGGCGATATCCAAAGAGGCGGGGCAGGGCAGGCAGTGGTTGCAGTAGACGCAGGCGCCTGTTTCGGAGTAGTTCGGTGAGAGGCGCAGGATATCGGTGTAGTCTGTTTCCTTTGGCGAGGCCGTGTCATACGCGGCGGCCCGGGCGACCTCCTCAACTGTTTTCATACCGATCATGGCGCTGGCCACGGCGGGACGGTCCAGCGCGTAGTGGATGCACTGATGATCCGTCATGGCCTTGCCGAAGGGTGACAGGTCCGACCTCAGCAGAATCCCCGCCCCGAGGGTCTTCATTGTGGTGATAGCGCATCCGTGGCTTTGACAGGCCCGGTATAGTTGGAAGCGCTCCGAATCTATTCCGTGGGCCTGATCCACAAGATTTTCTTTGCTGGGCCTCAGTGTCATGTGGGCGGGGTGCAGAATGTCATAGGCTGGATTTACGCTGAGCATGATGCAATCCAAAAGCCCGCTTTCCACGGCCAGGCGCGCCACGGTAGAATTATGGCTGCTGATGCCAAGGTAACGGATGGTCCCTTGCTTTTTCAACGCCAGAGCATACTGCAAGATCGGGCCGTCGAATATATCGCGCAGGTCCTTCTCGTTATCTACCATGTGGATCATTCCAAAATCGATGTAGTCCGTTCGCAGACGGGTCAGCAGATCTTCAAAAAAGAACTGGACCTCATCTATGTCCATCGTGCGGCCATACTGCCCGTTTTTCCAAACGGACCGAAGATGACCTTGAATCATCATCCGCTGCCGGCTGCCCTGGAGAGCCAGCCCCAGGTCGGAGCGGACTTTAGGCTCCGACATAAAGCAATCCATTATATTGATGCCGGCATCCATGGCGGCCTGGACGACGCTCACCACGGTATCCGTGTCCTTCCCCTCCAGGTGTTCGCACCCGAGGCCGATCTCAGAGACCTCCAAAGATGTATGTCCGAATTTCCGGTAGCGCATAAACGATCCTCCCTGTTAAATGATTTTAAATTGCCGGTTGAATAGATATAAAAATGATGCCCCCTGGGCATATGCGCCCTTGGTCGATAGGGGATATATAGCGAGCATAACACTTATAATGTCGTTATGTCAACAGTACAATTTGTACAAATTTATCTATCCGGGATTGGTAAATCGTACAAAAACATTTAAAATGACCAATTTCGTCAAAAAAGTACTTGCATTTTTTCGGAGATTCGATATACTTGTAATGACAACATTACAAAATGTTGATCACAAAAGAAAATAGAGGAGTGGATTGAACAATGAAAAAAGCGAGACGAATGACAGCATTACTGTTGGCCTTGTGTTTGGCGCTGGTTCTGTGCGCTTGCAAGGAGAAGGACCCCGATTCTGTTCCTGATCCCGATTCCGGCACGACTCCCCCCGAAAGCGATGAGATACCGAAATCCAAAACGGTGGCCCTCATACTTCAGAGCGGCGGCCTGGGTGACAAGGGGTGGAACGACGCGTCTTGGGCAGGCTTACAGAGAATGATGGAGGAGCATGACATTGGTGGCATCACGGTGGAGACGGCGGCCACAGCCGATACCGAGTTCTTCATCCGTGAGCTGGCGGAGCAGGGCTACGGGATGATCTACTGCCTGGATACCTCCGTGATGCAAACCTGTATGCAGGTCTCCGACGACTATCCCGACACACTTTTCGTTTACCCCGCCAAGATCAACCTCAACGCAAATGTTGGAAATTCCTATTTCATGTGGTATCAGCTCAACGATATCGGCTTTATGTGCGGCGTGGTGGCGGCCTTCGTGGCAACTGACGGCAACGAGATAGTTGACTACGCTGGACAGAACCCCGGTTGTAAGGTGGGATGCATCTTCGGCGCGGACAGCTCCGGCTTCTATCGCTACGCGGACGCGTTTGAGCATGGGGCCAAGTGGGTCAACCCCGACTGCGAGGTCGTTTACGATTTCACCGCGGGTTATACCGACACCGCGAACTGCCAGACCATTGCCGAGAACATGATAAAAAACGGATGTGATGTGATCTGGACCTGCTGCGGCACCGCGGGATACGGCGGATTGCAGGCGTGCCGGTTAAACGGCGCCCTTGGAATCGGCGTGGACTCCGACCAGGACTATGTGGAGCCCGGATACGTCATTACCTCCGGTATGCGTATGATGGACCACGACATCGAATTCGTCATAAACAAATGGCTGGAGGGGACCCTGGTCGGCTCAAATGACATCTTCGACCTGACCTCCGGGTCCGTCGGCATCACCGATATGTCCACCATCAGCGAGTACGTCACCAATGAGGAAAACTTCCAGCGCCTGCTGGATAAAGTGGCGGAGGCCAAGGACCTCATCTCCAAAAAGGAGCTGCGTCCTTATGACACCGCCGAGACGGCCTATACCGGGGACGGCACCATCCTCCGCTTCAAAGACTGGTGGGCGGAGAATAAGGACACGAACCCCAACAACATCCATGACTGGTATTATCTTGATCAAATCATTTACTGACGATCGAGTCCGGCCGGTCGATAAGGATAATTATCACCGGCCGGTCCCTTTTTTGGAGGTATTTCATGGCGGATATCATTGAAGTAAGAGATCTTACCAAAAAATACGGTGATTTTACTGCAAACGACAATATCAGCTTTTCCATACGGCAAGGGGAGATACATGCCATCATCGGAGAGAACGGAGCCGGCAAGACGACCTTAATGAACATGCTCTTTGGTATCATCCAGCCGACCTCCGGCCAGATACTGTTCAACGGAAAGCCGGTAAAGCTGCATTCGCCAAAGGACGCCATTGCCCATGGCATCGGCATGGTACATCAGCATTTCAAGCTCGCCTCCAGTCTGACTATCTATGAAAATGTGCTTCTTGGCAGCGAGATACATCGAAAGCTCAAACTGGGCGGCAAGAGCATCGCCACTCCCATCATCGATAAAAAGGAGGAGATCAAGGCCGTCCAGAGCGTCGTAGATCACTTTGGCTTCAACTTGGATGTCACAGATAAGGTCCAGGATATTTCCGTTGGCTGCCGCCAGCGCGTGGAGATAGTCAAGATGCTCTACCACGACGCGGAGGTGCTTATCTTGGACGAACCCACCGCGGTGCTCGTGCCGCAGGAGATTGACGAGCTGCTGCACCGCCTGAGAGAGCTGCGGAACATGGGCAAGACCGTCGTCATCATCACCCACAAGCTGGAGGAGGTCAAGCTGTGCGCGGACCGTATCACGGTCATCCGCCACGGCCATATCGTCGGAACAGTGGACAACGACGAGAAGGCCACGCCCCAGGTCCTGGCGAACATGATGGTCGGGCGGCCGGTGATCTTGGCCACCAAGCGCAGCGCCAAGCCCAGGGGAGAGGAGGTCCTCCTGTCCGTCAGGGGCCTTAACGCCAGGGACAGCAGCGGAAGATACGTCTTGAAGGACATCAACTTTGACATCCACGCGGGCGAGATCCTGGGCGTGGCGGGAGTTGACGGCAACGGGCAAAGTGAATTGATGTTCCAGCTGACGGGCTTGATGGACGCGGAATCAGGCGAGGTCATACTGGACGGCGAGAACGTTTTTGGCTTTTGGCCGGACGCGCTTCGAAAGCGCGGCGTGGGGATCATCCCGGAGGACCGGTACCGGCAGGGCGTATGCCTGTCAATACCGGTGAGCCAAAACCTCGTGGCGGGTTACCACGGGCAAAAGCCCTTCTGCAACGGGTTCAGAATGAATTACAAGGCGGTCAGGGAGCATTATAAGAAGCTGGTGGAGGAATATGACATTCGGCTTTCCGATGAGGACCCCGCTGTAAGCGCGCTCTCCGGCGGAAACGCGCAGAAGGTCATCGTCGCCCGAGAGTTCTCACAGCATCCGAAGGTCCTCTACGCCAGCCAGCCCACGCGGGGAATCGACGTGGGAGCTACGGAATTCATTCACGAGCGCCTTATCAGATCCCGGGACGAGGGCAAGGCCATATTGCTCATCTCGTCGGAGCTGTCCGAGGTCGTCGGCCTGTCGGACCGCGTGGTGGTCATGTATGACGGCGAAATAACCGGCGAGTTCAATTCCGCCGAAGTCACCTTTGAAGAATTGGGCCTTTATATGTCAGGCGCGAAGCGCCAGGACCGGAAGGGAGGAAGCGGCCATGGAAAAATTGCCGGCGAAGAAACAGCCGCTCAGTAACAAGTTGATCTTTAAGCGCCTTCGGTTTTTGAATTATCTCACGCCGGTCTTGCTGGCGTTTGCGGTCAGCGCGATTTTCTGCATCATCGACGGTTCCGACCCGTTTGAGGTCTACCGCCGAATCTTTGCGACAGCATTTTTGACAAAGACCGGCTGGATGAACACCCTGGGCTATGCAACTCCGCTTATCATGACCGGAATCGCCACATCCTTCTCGATTCGCGCGGGCGTTTTCAATATGGGCATAGAGGGGCAGGTGTATTTCGGCTCTTTCTTTGCGGCAATCGCTGGATATGCCCTTCCGCTGCCGCGTTTCCTGCACATCCCCGCGTGTCTGCTGTGCGGCGCCGTTGGAGGGATGCTGTGGTCAACGATACCGGCATTTCTCAAGTCGAAATTCCAGATAAACGAGATAGTCACCACCATCATGCTCAACAATGTGGCGCTGACCATCACCAAGGTCCTGACCATGGGTCCGTTCAACGCCAACTATGTTTACTCATCCACGCAGACCGTTCTGCCGTCGGCGACGCTGTCCCGCTTTGACCCCAAGTACAAGGTCACAACGGCCCTGTTCATATCCTTAGCCATCCTGCTCATCGTCTGGTACATAATGAGGCGGACCAAATTTGGCTATGAGATTCAATTCCTGGGCAGACAGCAGGAGTTTTCCGACGCGGTGGGG
>CANRLX010000132.1 GCA_947631615.1 uncultured Acetatifactor sp. | reverse complement strand
GGTTAAAGCCTCTGCACCGAAACAAAAATAGCGGGAAACCCGATAAACTCAGGGTTTCCCACTAAAATGAGCAGAGCGGGTGATGGGAATCGAACCCACGTATCCAGCTTGGAAGGCTGGTGTTCTACCATTGAACTACACCCGCATGATAAATAATATATACTTTTAATATATGTGAAGCAGTCAGCCAATATGCCACTGAAAATGTATTGGCCTCCTGCGAAGTGCCCAGAGCCGGAATCGAACCAGCGACACGAGGATTTTCAGTCCTCTGCTCTACCAACTGAGCTATCTGGGCTTGCCTCGTGGCACGGAGCGCACTCTCACGTCACAACATTGCTATTTTAACCCCTGTGCCATAAATTGTCAAGCATTTTCACAACTTTTTTGCTCAATCTCCCACCCATTCCCCTGTTTGCCGGTAATACTGGAGGAGCAGCCGGACGACTCTATTATAACTGACAATACCGTCAAAAACACCATGGATCTTCAGACTGGTATCTAAAAAGGCGTCCGTCACCTCTCCCACCACCTCCGTATCCACGACCGCATTGCCGTTGATCCGATCCCAGTCCTCCGGAAGTACAAAAACATTGTCCTCCTTCACCTGCGGCTGCACGGCAAGAAGCGGAACCTGTTCACAGGCGCGCTGATACAATTCCGGATAGCTTTGGGCGATCTGGTAAATGTCGTTGTTCAGATAGTTTAACACGCTCAAATACCCGCTGTACTGAAAATAGATATCATCGGACTGCGTGCAGGCCAAGTAACTGATAAAATTTGCTTCGTCCTCATAGATATATCCCTTCAGGTGCGCCAGCTCGTGGCACATCGCCTCAGGCAGGTTCGTCACATACATCACATCGTTATAATTTGCTTCCAGAGAAAAGGGGAAATAATAGCCCTCCATATATTGCTGACACAAAAAGTCAGAGAAAAAAAGAGGCTTGGGGCGCGGATAAAATCCATCCAGCCGGGAATATGTCTGTCCAAGCTTCTGCATAGCAAGGATCGCCTGATCCACCATGTCACCGGAAATATCCCCGGGATATACTATTCTTCCGTTCTCATCCCGCTCTACCATACCCGCGCAGTCGTCGCACCGCTCCACCACCAGATTCCGCACCCACAAAAGCTCCTCCACAGGGTACACTCCCTCATCCTCTCCGAAATAATTTTCCGAAAAGGTGGACGCATGATACAGGATCACACAGTTTAATGTCATGACCATCCAGACCAAAAGAAGGATCCACGCGCACAGACGATAGAATCTTCCGACCCACGCGGGCCGCCGGATCACATAGATCACTGCGGACAACACAGCCGCCACCGACAGCATAACGCCTGCTATTATCATCCATTCTCCCACGGAAAAGGGAAATACCCCCGTCAGCCTTCCATAGGTATTGACCCATATCGGAAAGACCCTGGCAATATAGGCATCGCAAAAGGCGCTGCTGCCCCATGCCAACCCGTTGAGCAGCAATGTGAAGAGCAGAATACCTATGTAACAGATGATTTTTCCTCGCCTTGTAAAACGTATTTTCCTCTCAGGTCTCTTCATGTGCCTCGCTGTCCGTCTCCTTCACCCCGAACTCCTCTGCCCTGGGCTCTTTCTCCGCAGACTCTTCCTCTGCAGGCTCTCCCAGCCCGAACTCCTTTTTCCGCATCTTGATTTTTGACTTTTTCCAGATCCCCGCGCGGTACAGTACATACAAAATGACGGAGGAGATGCCGTTGCTGACTACCACCGAATACCATACGCTGCGCACGCCCATGTGCAGAATACTTTCGCAGAACCACAGGGTCAAAAAGCGAAAGATCCACAGTCTGCTGGCGTCCACCGCCATCGTGACCTCCGTGTGCCCTGTCCCCTGAAAGAGTCCGGACGCCGCATTGTAAACTCCGTTGGTAAAACACCAGAACGCCATGATGCTGAGGAAATCCGCCGCCATCGCGATCACCTCCGCGTCATCGGAAAAAATGCTAACGATCGCGGTCGATATCGCGTCCCGCGAGAGGATCATGCCTCCGACGAACAGAAAGCACACCGCGATCCACATGGAGATACGGAAACCTTTTTCCGCGCGCTCCTGCTGTCGGGCTCCCATATTCTGTCCCACGATCGTGGCGACAGCGGAGCCAATGCCGTTAGAGGGAAGTGTGATCAGGCCGTTCACCTTGTTGCCGATCCCGTAAGCCGCCATCGCCTGTGTGCCGTACACGTACACGTTTTTGCTCATAAGCACAAAGCCCAGCTGCATGGTGCTGCCGCCGATGGCCGTGGGCAATCCGATCTTCAGGATCAGCTTTACCTTCTCCATCTGAAATTTCATGTATCTCCCATTCAATGATACATCATTTTTAGGGTTGCACAGCAAGGTAAATGCTGCCAGCGCCGGCACCAGCTTCGCCAAAAGAGTCGCCAGCGCCGCTCCTGCCACCCCTAAGTGCAGCACCACCATCAACAAAGGATCCAGCACCATATTGATGGAAATACCGCCCAGATTCAAAAACATCGGGCGGACCGTGTCCCCCTGCGCCTGGTGTACCGCAGAAAAAATATTTACCATATAGAGGAAAGGCATATCCCATATCACGATCCGCAGGTAGGTATTGGCATGACGGTAGGTTTCGCCGTCCGCACCCATCCATTTCACAATGCCCGGCGTGGCGAGAAAGCAGACGGCGGCGCAGGCCAGTGCAAAAAGCATCGCGCAGACAAAGATCTGGTTGGCCATCGCCTTGGCATCCTCCTTCAGCTTCGCCCCGATATATTGCGCGATCAGGACGGAACCCGCCACCGTGATACCGCTGCCAAAGTTAATGATGATATTCTGTACCGGTGTCACCAGATTGATCGCCGCAAGCTGCTCCGTTCCGATCTTTCCCAGCCAATAGGTGTCCGTCAGATTGTACATAGTCTGCAAAAAACTGTTGATAACCACCGGAATCGCCAGGGTCAGGATCGCGCGCAGCATATTTCCCTCCAGGATCATCTGCTGGTTAAATTTCTTTGCCGTTTTCATATGCCGTGAAACACCTCTCTGTCATGTTTTTTCTCTCACAGCTATTTTACAGCAAGAACACAGCGTTATCCACTTTGTTTTTGCTAAAATTTTAAGATACTACTGTTTTTTTGACATCGACGGGCAAAAAGACGCCATGACCTTTCGATCATGGCGCCGCAAATCTGTCGTTTCTATATTTCCATTATTCCCAGCTGCTGTAATTGTTCTCCTGCCAGATGCAGCAGATCCAGGTCTTACCCTGATTGAATACGATCTCCTCGCCGTTCTCGTCATAGAAGACATTCGGCTCGTAGTTGCCGGTGCGCTCCCAGGTACCCTCGATCACCTTGCCGTTGGTAAATACCACCGCGTCGCCGGAACCGGTAACGCCAAAGGCCAGATAACCGTGATCATCTCTGACTTCGCCGTGGCAGATCTTGAACACGACATTGGTCACCGCGATCTGCTCGCCGTTGTACTCATCTACATGAGCCTTGCCGTACTGTGTGCGATAGTAGAGATGATCGTCCTCGTTGTAGGCAAAGCAAGGCTGATGGCTGGAATATCCGCCTGCTCCCGAGGTGTTGCCGCCCGGGAATATCTTGGTCGCGTCGGGATAGTCCTCATATTCATAGATGCAGTCATCGGCAAAGGTAAAGCCGCGCACAAAGCGATCCGTATACTCCGTTTCGTAGCCGTGACGATCCACTGCCTTTTTATAGCCGTCGATAAACATATAGCCGGTAAATTCCTTCGCATAGCCGGGTCTGCTCACCCGATCAAAGGCCTCCGAAGAAGGGCTGTCGATTCCGGCTACCGCCTGGCTGATATTGTCCACCTGATCGGTGTTGATGACCGGCCCCACATAGGGAACCGCAAGTCCCCAGTTACAATAGATCGAGTCAAATGCCATAGACTCGTACAGGAAATAATCACGGCTGCTGCGGACAGGCCCCACACGGTCCAGCTCGTCATAATCCTCAAAGATCCCCATCAGACGCGTAAAGCTGTTGCCCTCCACCGGCGCCTCATAGACGATGCTCGCAAGAGAAATGCCATACTGCGGCAGCGCGGGAGTATTGTTCGGTATCATCACCGCAAAGTTTCTGCGCGTCACGACATCCTCGTCCTTCCACTCGCCGGTCAGATAGCTCTGCATCTTTCCGTCCACCACTTCTCTCTCGGTGATGACATTGGCATCCGTCTGCTGCTCTAACGTCTGTGTCTCCACGGTCTCCTGTGTCTCTGTGCTTGCAATGGGCTGCGACTCCGGAAGAATGGGCCCCTCCGTGTCTACCTTATCGTTTCCGCAGCCGGCCAGAACACTCAGACTCATCGCAAGAATAACTGCTGCAAGTACTTTTTTCTTCATAAAGAAAATCCTTTCTTGTGTTAATTTCGCTGACTCCGGTTCTATTTTATCGCGAAAAGACGAATTTGTCCATTTATTCCGCTCAATTTTTATAAAAAAGTACTTTTCCAAAAAAATATCGGACAGAAGCTGCCCGATATTTTTATCCTGTTTGATTTGGTTTTCACACCTGGCTCACACTTTTTTCAGCGCGTATCTTCCTGCGAGGCATACCGCCGCCACAGCCAGAAGCCAATATACCGCCTGGCTCTCCCCTGTCTTGGGCACATCGTCATACTCCCCCGCGGAGGAGGACTGCTGCGCCGGAGCAGTGGACTGCTGTGTCGGTGTCTTGGGAGCGGCGGGCACCGCCGTGTTGAGGTCGCTCTCCGCCGTCTTCATGGAGCCGTCCTCGATCACAAGCTTTCCCTTCGCAACCCCCTGGTACTCATAATGCTCTCCCTCCGGCACGTCGCCGATCACGCGGCCCACGGTGCCGGCCACGGTAACATCCGCCATAAGATCGCTCTCCGCCAGAACATTCAGGTTCCCCACGCTGTTGTTAAACGTGACCGCCGCATCCTCATACACGTAGGCGTTGGCCACATCCCCGTTGATCGCGGAAACCGTGCCGCGGGTAAGGAAGCAGTCGTCGATGCCGTTTGTAGTCACGATGGCGGACACGCCGGGCGAGAGGGTCAGATTGCTCAGATGCACATTCAAACGGATCTCACCGCTGCTGTCCACCACAATGATGTCTCCGTTCTGAAGATCCTGCTCCAAGTAATAAAGCTCCCTTTTTTCCCCGTCCTCGTTCCAGGTGTTGCCGTTTTGATAATACCATTTTCCGTTTTCCTCGTCATACCGGACGATGTAGGTATTCCCCGCCGCAAGGGCTTTCATCGGCGCCGGAAGGACAAGCAGCAGCGCTGCCGTCATAGCCAACAGAAACATCCTCTTTGTTTTCTTTCCCATGTTTGTGATCCTCCTGTGTTGATAAACTGTGTTACTAAAATTGTGAGCGCCATTTATTCTTCTACGGGCAGATACTTATCTCCGCTCTCCACCTCCTTGGCTACCACCACGAAGCGACCTTGCTCCACATGGTAGACACAGGTGGACAATGTGATAAAATGATCTCCAAACTCCGCCGTGACATCCGTGTCATAAATGGACAGCTCTTTGATATTTTGATAAAAGTCCTCAAATTCCTCCTGGGTATCTGCCTGGAAAAATTTGTAGAACTTAAATACCTCCTCGTTCTTTCGGTAGACCTGCGAACGGAATACCGCGATCACCTCATAGTTGCGCTGGCACTCCTCTGTGTAGAGCGTAATCTGCTTATGCCCCTCATAGAAATCCGCATCCTCATAGTCGGTGAGATTGCCAAACATAGCTCCGGAGCGCATATTGTGACCGTGAATGATCAGGTTGGTGGTCAGGGGATCCACACAGCTGTCCGTGTCCAGCAGAAGGCAGCCGTTCTGATTATCCTTCCCCTCAAAATCCCGATACAGATAATAGGTTTCGTCCTCGGGCGTCCACATGACCGGATAGTCTATATTGGTGCCCGGGATGACCAGCCACCCCGCCATATCCTCATTTGCCAGGAAGCTGTCCCGATAGGGATTGGGCACACGAATCTCCTCCGGCTCCGTTGTGACAGGCGTGTCAGAAGCTTCGGGCTCTGTCTCCTCAAGGGAACCTGTCCCCCCAGGGGCCGCCTCCTCAGAGGCCGGTTTCGCAGACACCGCTTCCAGCGCCTTGCTCTGCGCCGCTTCCGCAGACGCTCTAAACGTCTCCAGCGCGCTCTCCGCCTCCCGCGTCTTGCGGATATTCCAGGCGGTCACGATCCCCGCCGCGATCAGGCAGACCGCCGCGGCCACAGTCAATAAAACAGATAGTTGCTTTTTCGGTATATTCATGACATTATTATACGCTGAACGGATAGAGTAATGCAACAATTTTAAGAAAAATTAAGACTTTGCGGCAAAAACAAAAAGCCTGGCCCGCGCCCGCCGCGCGATCCAAGCTTTTTTATCAATGCTGGTAGCCGGACTTGAACCGGCACGGGGTTGCCCCCGAGGGATTTTAAGTCCCTTGCGTCTGCCTATTCCGC
>CANRLX010000131.1 GCA_947631615.1 uncultured Acetatifactor sp. | reverse complement strand
TCCTCATCCAGCGAGAGAACGACATCTTCCCCGTGGAGGTCAAGTCCGACGCCAACACTACCAGCCGCAGTCTCCGCAAATTCAAGGAGCTGTTCCCCAACGAGGTCAAGCTCCGCATCCGCTTTTCTCTTGATAACCTGAAGCTGGACGGGGATGTGCTGAATATTCCTCTGTTCCTGGCGGATGAGGCGGACAGGATGATTGGAATGGCGCTGGAGCAATAGATAAATAAATACAACTTTAAAGGAATGACGCTATGGCAAATTATGTATGTAACAAGGTGGTATGCAGCAAGAAAATTCTGGACAGATACTTTATTGACCCGGAGCCGTTAGGAAAGGAATATCCTGTTTCTGAACCATAAATTTCTTTTAATAAGCTATTTGACGTCCCAGATTTAGATGATTATTCTGAAAAATAATGACATTCGTCCCTCCGCCAAAGTATCTTTATTTGGTGCAAATTCAATTGATGAAGTTTTATCACAACTTACAATTCAAATTTGTGACGTATCAACTTCAAGCGAAAATCTAGAAGCAAAGTTCAAAAAAACTCAATGAATAATCTTCTAAAACTACCGACGATTTTAGGAGAAGTAAACCTTGGCTCAATTTCTACTATTGGGAAATTAGTAAGCCATGCGGTTACCCCAAAATTTGATTGTTTTTGATGATCTCGAAAGAATAAATGAAAATCAAATTGACTTTAATGGTATGCTGGGGACTGTAGAGACCCTTTTGCTAAATAGGAAAAATGTAAAAGTTCTGTTTATTGCAAATCTTGAACAATTGTCATCAGGCATATTGGAGATTTGGAATAAATATTCGGAAAAAATAGTCAACCGAGTATATTATGTGGATGAATTAGCGGCGAACATTGAGTTTTTCCCAGAGCCTTCCGATAACGACATGGCACTTTCATTTATGCGCCGCCATGAGAGTAAAAATCTTCGCACTTTGCAGAAAGCATATAATTTCTATGCTGATCTACTGTACCGTTTAAAAGCGGACGCAGATCAGTTATGTCAGAATGACAGGTTCCTAAATAGTCTTCGACTTGCGTGTTATGCTGTAGTTTTTGAACTTATCGAAAGGACTTATGAGCAAAAATATCAGCAATGGGAGAAAGAACAAGGGGGCAAGGACAACTATAATAATATAGCATATAAAATATACAATCGGGACAATAATAATCGCATCTGCTACAATTATCTATCTGACGATCCATTAGCCGCAAAATTTGTTTCTCCTCTGATTGAATATTATCAGAACGGCCATTATGTCCCTGAAGATTTTATAGCATCATATCAAGAATACATTACAAATGATAAGCCGACATACTATAAATCTGACGAGAAAGTGTTAGAGCATATTCATAAAATCAAGTCAGATTTGCTTGACCGCCAATATACAGGAATTCCGGACCTTGTAAAAAAGGCGGACGAGGCTTTTATTTGGTGCAAGGTTATGCAAGTAGAAGCAGACGATATTGAGAAACTCGTCCGTGATGAGATGCCAAAGGAGTATAGAAAACAACTTGAGAAAAATGGAAAACCGAATTTTTCAATCAGTTCACTTTTACTCAGGAATGTCGAATCTGACCGTATGAAAACGCTTTTGGAGGAGTATGCACCAAAGGAAGAAATAATTTATGAAGAATATCTTACCAGCCAAGTACAAGGCGCTCTGGAGCAAAATGATTACAACAGACTTCTGCGGCTAATGGGTGAAATATTCTCAGTACTCCGAAATAAGCAAAACCGACATGAAATAGAAAAGGCCGAAACGTTTGCTTCTCTCCTATGCAGCGAACAGCTACTGCCAATTGGCAGTATTACAGAGGCTCAATACTATTGTTGTAGAGATGTATATATATTGGCAATGACATATTTCCATGAGACATATCAACACTTTATTCAAGAGCAGGAGGAAAAATATAGATTCAACAAAATGTTTTTAGATCGGATGACAAATATACAACGGGAATTTCACAAACCGGGAGAGCAATAAAGTAACCGCCCAATAACCTCCCGCCTCCCAAAAGGCCCCCAGGTGTGAGATAATAAGGGGCTGTGAAAAAAGAGCATTTACAAGCTCGGCTTTTCACAGCCCCCTCTTGAGAATACAGGCTTTTCCCCATTATAGGATTTTTAACCTGCAATTTTGGTGGAGACTGCTTGACTTAAACCCGCGATTTCCTTCGTGTGAACCGATTTGAGAAACGTTTTCCGCCGGCAAAAAATTGTGACGCCATAATCAAAATGAGAGAATCACAGAAAGATATTTACTTGTTCTCGCAACTCATCGCTGAAGCCGTCTAACTCCTCCGGCGTGATGACCGCTTCCCGAAGCAAGCGTACCAGGTTTTGCAGCATCAGGGACCGACGCATCTCTATCAGCACGCCGATGCCTCGCTTGTCGTCTTTGATTCTGTCGTGCAATGCCCAAAACTTCTCTGACGGTGCACCGTCACCGTTCAGAAGCTCGGAATAATCCCGGCAGAGCCTCTCCATATACCGCTCCTGCCAACCGGGGACTTTCTGTCGGAATAGCCGCCAGTCTTTTTCGGAGATGTTGGAATTGTTCATCAAATGGCCCCCTCTTGAGTATTTCACTTTTTTGCATTATCTGCGGCTTTGACAAATATCAGAACTACCTTACTTTGTTCAGTATAGCATAAGGAAATCGGAATAACAAGAGTGCTGGGCGATAAGAGCATGGTTCATCAACGAGTTAACATAATGTGAACAAAACACTGTACCATAGCAAAAGAATATGGTACACTGAGCAAAAGGAGATGTGTACTGTGAAAAAGCTCGGCTTACTGGACGTACTGGAAGGGCTTGAGGATAATCGGCGAGAACTCATCGTGTGGTATCCACTGCATGAGGTGTTGTTCATCCTGCTGACGGCAGTCATCTGTGGGGCGACGTCCTACGCGAAAGTGGAGACATTCGGGCATTTGCGGGAGGAATGGCTGAGGAAATACCTGAAATTAGAACACGGTATCCCTGATGCCGAGACGTTTCGGTATGTTTTGGTGAAATTTGAGCCAGAAAAGCTCCACGAACTATTTGCGGAATGGATGCGTGGAGTGGTGGAGCAAGTAAAGGGCGTCGTCGCCATTGACGGCAAACAGGCGCGCAGGACCGGCGACGGAGAACAAAAGCCGTTGCATGTGGTGAGCGCCTTCGCCACGGAGGCCCGGCTGGTACTGGGACAAATCGCATGTGAGGAAAAGAGCAACGAGATCACGGCCATACCGAAGCTGTTGGAGGTTCTGGAGCTGTCGGGATGTATCGTGACGATAGACGCTATGGGGACACAGACGAAGATAGCAAAGAAGATAGTGGATAAGGGTGCGGATTACGTTTTGGCGCTGAAAACGAACCAAACGGCTCTATACGAGGATGTTTCGTTATTTTTCAAAGACTTTTCTCCGGATAAACAGGGGCCGCATTACGCAAAGACCATAGACAAGGGCCATGGGCGGATCGAGACGCGGGAGTGCAAGACGTGCGAGGACATAGCTTGGCTGAACGGGAAAGAGAGATGGGCAGGCCTTGCGGGGATAGGACTCATAAGGAGCACGGTGGAGCAGGGAGAGAAGGTCACACACAGCGACAGTTATTTCATCTACAGTTGCAAGGACAAGACGGCGTCGGAGCTTCTGGCGGCGAAGCGGAGCCACTGGGGGATAGAGAATGGGTTACATTGGGTATTGGATATGCAATTCCGAGAGGATGAAAGCCGTGCGAGGCGGGACCATTCAGCGGAAAACATGAACATTCTAAGGCAAATGGCGTTCAATATCCTGAAATCCGACACCAACACAAAGGGTGGACTCACCGATAAACAGTACAGATGTGCCCTAGACCCAGCCTACCTCGATACCGTGCTTTCAGCTTGGGTTTGTTCATAGATTGGTAACTCGTTGATGAACCCTGCCGTATTTGGTCCGCCTCATTTGCCGAAGCTCACGGCGATGTCGCCGGAGAGGGACTTTACCCGCACAAGGCTCCCGCCGGACCCGCCCCGGCCGTGGATGTCGACGTCCCCGGTGCGGGACTCGGCCGCGATAGTATAAAGCTCGCTGTCCCCGGGCAGCGCCAGGTGCGTGTCGCCGCTGACTGTGTCGGCGGAGAGCTTTTTGAAGGGCACCGAAAACGCCGCGCATATGTCCCCGCTGACGCTTCCCAGGTTCACATTCTCCGTGGCGGCGAGGTCACTCACGTTGAGGTCCCCGCTGACGGTCCTGATGCCCACGGAGGCGGAGCGCACATCCCTCAATTCGATATCCCCGCTGACGGTGGACACGCCGGCCTCCGGGGTGTCAACCCGCGTGAGTGCCACGTCGCCGCTGGCGGTGATGAGGCTCAGCTTGCCGGCGAGGATCACGTTCTCAAGCTCCGTGTCGCCGCTGGCGAGCTTGACGGACAGCCCGGACATGGACACATTTTGGACCATTACGCCGCCGGAGGCGGAGTTTACGTTCACATACACCGACGAGCACTCCGGGAGCGATATTTTAAGGCGCAGGTCCTTTGAAAACATTCCCCCAAAGTCCGGCTTCGTTATGGAGAACCGCCGCCCAAAGAGGTCGAAGTTGACCCGCTCCTCCGGCGAATTGCGGACCCGGCGGACGGTGAGGCCGCCTTCGCCGGTTATGTCGTACCGCCAGTCCTCGGAGGCCGTGTACTCGATGCCAATGCGCCCGTCGGCGGAGGGGAGTATCTCCACCTCGCCCGAGGTGTCGTAGACGTCGATACGCGACACGGCCCCGGCGTCCCAGGTGCGCCTGACGTCGCCGGCCTCCACGCGGCCGCCGGAGCTTTCACGGGACTCCCGGGACCAGGACGTGCGGACATTCCAGATTATGTCGTCGATGTTCCCCATGGCGGCCACGGCCTCCTCCTCGGTCTGGCCGTCCTCCATGCGGTCGTCGATGGCCTCGGAGTAGAAATTCACGGTCTTTTGTATCTCGTCGGGATCGGAGTGAAAGCGCAGGCCCTGGCAGAGCCTGTCAAGAAATTCAGCTTTAGTCATTTTTGTAGTCCCCCTTAATAAAATCATATGCCCGCATGACTTCCTCCCACTCGGTGAGGAACTCGCCGATGCGCGCAAGGCCCGCCGGCGTGATGGAGTAGTATTTTCGAAGCCGCCCGTTGTGCTCGCGGCTGACGGCCGTCAGAGACCCCGCCGACTCCAGTCGCTTTAGGATGGGATAGAGCGTCGATTCGCTCATGGCCACGAAGGGCGATATGTCCTTGATTATCTGATACCCGTAGGACTCCCCGTCGCACAGGGCCTTTAGGACGCACACCTCCAATATCCCGCGGCGCAGTTGAATATCCAAACGCTACACCTCCTGTCGCATAATACTATATAACACATAGTATTATGTGTCAAGGGGTATTTTTGAAAAATACGCACAAGCTGTCATATGTTCGGGCCATGCCCCATAGAATACATCAGACCGCGGATTATTTATGAAATCTGTAAGGGGGAAATGAGCTTGGAAAACGAAACTTTGTATGAGGATATCGCCCGGAGGACAGGCGGTGACATATACCTTGGCGTGGTGGGACCGGTGCGCACGGGAAAGTCCACCTTCATAAAGCGCTTTATGGAGACGATGGTCATACCGAAGATAGACAATGTGTACATGCGCGAGCGCGCGCGGGATGAGCTGCCCCAGTCCGGCTCGGGCAGGACAATAATGACGGCGGAACCCAAGTTCGTGCCGGAGGAGGCCGTGAACGTGGCCCTGGACGACAGGACGGGCATATCCGTGCGGCTGGTGGACTGCGTGGGCTACATGGTGGACGGGGCGCTGGGCGACACGGAGAACGGCGCGGAGCGCATGGTCACAACGCCCTGGTTCGAGGAGGAGATACCCATGCGCCGGGCCGCCGAGATCGGCACGCGTAAGGTGATAGCGGAGCACTCCACCATCGGCGTCGCGGTGACCACCGACGGGTCGGTCACGGATATACCGAGGGATGCGTACATAGAGGCGGAGACGCGGGTCGTGAATGAGCTAAAGGAGCTGGGAAAGCCCTTCGTGCTGCTTTTAAACTCCGCCCACCCCGAGAGCGATGAGACCCAGGCCCTTCGCGCGCAGCTGTCCGAGGACCACCAGGTCCCGTGCATAGCGGTGAACTGCATGACGCTGACGGCCGGGGACGTGACGGAGATAATCAAGGCGATACTTGTCCAGTTCCCGGTCTGCGAGATCGGCGTATATCTCCCGGCGTGGCTTGGCGCGCTGGAGCGGGAGGACCCCATCAAAAAGGCCATATACACGGCTCTTTTGGAGGGCGGCCAGGAGACGGTGCTCATCCGCGACCTCGATAAGCTCGTCGACAAGCTCTCGGCCTGCGACAAGGTGAGTTCAGCCGGGATAAAGAGCGTGGACATGGGCACCGGCATGGCCGCCGTGGAGCTGAACATGCCCAGGAGCCTGTTTTACGAGACGGTGGGGGAGATGTCCGGGTTCTCCATCGAGGACGACGGGGACCTGATATCGCTCCTGAAGGAGCTGGGACGGATAAAGGCGGAGTATGACAAGGTGTCGGACGCCTTGAAGGAGGTCCGGGAGCACGGCTACGGCGTGGTCATGCCGGACATAACGGAGCTGA
>CANRLX010000130.1 GCA_947631615.1 uncultured Acetatifactor sp. | reverse complement strand
ATTTTCAATGCTCAGGCTATCATACTTGCTGTCCTCCAGGGACAGCCGGATGTAAAGAGCAATGATATATTTTTGCATCGGTATCCCTCCGTTCCTTAAATGCGGAATGTGATCCGCACTTCTTTGTCGTGCGTGACCTCCACACGCTCTACAAGGCGCTCGACCAGATCCATGACTTTTCCAGGATCTCTTGCCAGCAGGTCAGCATCTTTTGTAAGGTCACAGTAGCGCTTTGCCTCCTGCTCGATGGCCTTTTGTTCCTTTTCCAAAGCAGCAATCCGTTCCTCGCGTTCTGTGATCTGTTGATCGTACTTGGATTTGAACAGGAAATATTCGTCCTTGTCTATCGTACCCCGCACCAAATCTTCATACAGCCCTCGAATACGGTCACGAAGGCTTTGAATGTCCAGTTCGTTCTCTTTGACCTGGGCAGTAAGGACTGAGGTCTTCTCTTTCTGCACATCTGCCAGCCGCGGTTGGGAATGGTCCGTCATAGCGGCACTCATTTTCTGGCGTAAGGCATCCGTGATAATGGAGAGCAGCTTGTCCTCGCGGATAGTCACACCCTCACAGATCGCCTTGTCATGGGCGATGCGGCTTGGGGTCAGGCAATAGTAAAAATACACATCATCGCTTTTCTTACGGATATTACGCTGCCGGTGCAGGGACTTGCCGCATTGAGCGCAGAAGACTTTACCCCTTAATGGATTGGGCGTATAGGGATTGACCTGTCGTTTCTTCGCTGTCTCTGCCGTTTTGTCAAGTGTTGCTTGAACCGTATCAAAAAGCTCATGGGATATGATAGCCTCGTGGGTGTCCGGGACTGTGATCAGGTTGTCCTCGCCAGCCTTGATTTGTCGGTGGTCAACCGTTTTTGTGTGGCCCTGCACTAAATTTCCGGTGTAAGTTTCACAGCGCAGGATTTTAGCTACTGTCCGCGTCTGCCAGTTCCCGCTGCCTATCAGGTTTTCATTGGTTATCTGGCTGGTAGCTTTCTTGTAATGGCTGGGCGTCAGTATCTTTGCCTCGTTGAGCCGGACAGCGATGGTATTTAGCCCGGCTCCGTTTGCGGCCCACTCAAACATTTGCCGGACAACGGGGGCCGTAATGGGGTCCACGACCAGCTTGTGGCAGTTATCCGGAGCTTTTAAATAACCATATGGGGGTCGACCACCAACAAACTCGCCATCCTTCATGGCCTGCCGCTGCTGCGCCTTGATTTTGCGCCCGATGTCTAGTGCGTAGGCTTCATTTATCATGTTTTTCAGAGGAAGAATGATACCTGCGTGGAGATCATCGGGGTTGTCAGAGTCGTACTGATCCGTCACGGCAATAAAACGCACCTTATGCTGGGGGAAATAGCGCTCGATATAGTATCCGGTGTCAATCGTGTTGCGCCCAAGGCGGGAGAGGTCCTTCACAATGACACAGTTGACATGGCCTGCCTCAATGTCCGAGAGCATCTGCTGAAAGCCCGGACGATGGAAGTTAGTTCCTTTAGCCCCATTGTCGATATAGGTGTCGTAGACAATCATCTCTGGTTGCCCCTCAACATAGTGATTGAGGAACATCTTTTGCGTTTCAATGGAGATACTGCCACTTTTACTGTCTTCGACGGACAGCCGGATATAAAGGGCGGCGCGAATGGCCGGTTCCTGCACAACGGCTACGGCCTGTGCCTGATTCTTTCTGCTCTTTCGTGCCATACGTTATCCCACCTTTCCCATTTGTATCCGCTGGGCCATAGCCATAGCCTCGTCATATTCATTCTGATAATTGAATATGATGTCCAGCTCGTCTTTGCCACGAACAGTGATCGTCTGTATCAACTGTACCACCGCTCTGCGGTCAAGTTCCTCCATTGCTGAAAACCTGGTAAAGTGACGAATCCAGCGATTTCGCTCACTCCGATTTTCCATGACATCGCGGATCTTATCCTGCAAAACATGGTTAGCCTCCCGTAGCTGTTCGGCCTGACGGGCATACTTGCTCTTATAAGAAACGAATTCTTCTCTTGTGATCATGCCCTGCACCATGTTTTCATACAGCCGCGATTTATACTTCAGGGCAAGGGCAATCTGCTTTTCGTTCTCCGTGACCTGGGCAGCATACTCATCGGCAAGTTGTTGATTGATTTTCATCTGGTCAACGCCGGAGAGGACCTTTTCAAGAGACGCAACATTGTCGATCTGGCCTTTCAATGCCTCCCGGATGCTCTCAATCAGCCGGCCTTCTTCCAGCATGACAGGGTGGGTACAACCGTTTTTCTTTCCAGTGGGGCAGTAATAGTAGTGATACTCTTTCCCTCTTACACGGTTGATCTTGCGTGTCATACGGGCTCCGCAGCAACCACAGATCAGGATACCGGAGAATAGATAGACAGCTTTATGGTCGGGGGCGGCTCGTGTGTCCAAATGACGGATACGCTGGACGAGATCAAAGTCTTGCCGATCAATGATGGCCTCATGTGCATCGGGAATACGGACCCACTCAGAGGACGGACGAAGCTCTACCGTTTTCAGTTTATAATGTGGGGTCCCACGCTTGCCCTGCACCAGGACACCGGTATAGGTTTCGTCCTCCAGGATACGGAGTACCGTTGTGGCGGACCACTTGCATCCCTCTTTATCCGTATAGCCGCCCTTAGCATAGGGCAGGCCGTGGTTTTTCTTGTAAGCCAGTGGGGAAAGGATGCACAAACGGTTCAGCTCGTCTGCGATATGATTCGCGCTACAGCCCTCCAGGCGCATACGGAAGATAGCTCGGACAATGTTTGCAGCATAAGGGTCAACAACGAGCTGGTTCCGGTTATCCTCAGCCTTCAAGTAGCCGTAGACTGTAAAGGCTCCCACAAAATCACCGTTCCGACGCTTGATGTCCAAAGCGCTTCGGGTTTTGATGGATATATCCCGGCAGTAGGCTTCATTCATAATATTTTTGACGGATACGGTCAGATCGTCGCCGCTCCCGTCGTTGGCAGTATCCAAATTATCGTTGATTGCAATGAAGCGGACGCCGTAGGCCGGAAATACGCGGCGCAGATACCGTCCGGTTTCGATGTACTCACGGCCAAGGCGGGAGAGGTCTTTTACAATGACGCAGTTGATCCTGCCTTCAGTAACATCCTGTATCATTTCCTTGAAAGCAGGGCGATCAAAGATGATACCGCTATAACCGTCGTCGATCTTCTCTGATACAAGTTCAATGTCAGGGTTATGGGAAACAAAGTTCTCGATGAGTTTGCGCTGATTGCCAACGCTGTCACTCTCGTTGAGCCGGTCATCCGTGTAGGAGAGCCGGATGTATGCCGCAGCTTGATATTTAGGCATCAAAAATTCACTCCTTTTTACTTAGCCAGAAAACAGCTTTCATAAAGGAGTGGGCATGAGGGTGTGTCGGGCCAATGTTTCAAATCCTTTTCCGACACTTAGTATATGGATTTTGGGGAAAAAGGCGAGGATGTCGCGGCTACCGGATTAGGGCTTGCAGACGTTCCTCCAGACTCACACCGTCAAAGGAAAATCTGGCGTTGATGATGAAGCCCCCACATTTGAATCGGTAGGGATTCTTGATCTGACGCACAAACTCGGCGATCCGCTGTTCTCTCGGCAGCGTCTTATCGACTGATACATCGCGGATATCCACCAACTCATCCTTTTCATATTCTGTAGACATTATCAATTCCTCCTCAATGTATTTGTGTCCATAGGCACAACAATAGGCTGACGGGGATCAGCCTGCCGCAGTGATTGTGCCGCAGCGGGTCCCGTCAGCCCATGACTTCTGTCTATGAGCAGGCAAGGCGAGAAATATTCTTTGTGTGCCTGTTCTGTTCGTGCCGCATTTTACGCCGGTATCCAGGTTTGTGCATCCGTGCCGTAAGCCCCTCGTGCTCAATATAGCTAGGCGATAAAAGGGTGGGCCTGCTCCGGCTACTGCCTTTTTCGGGCTGCTTGTACTTGTTCATAGCGCGCCCTCCTAAAACTTTAGGGGTAGGGCGTTTGCCTTGCTGGTGCCGTTGTATATTTTCCAGACCTCAAAGATGTATCTCTGCGGTGCAGGCAGGGAATCGCCGGAGGCTTTGGAACTGCGGTAGATGTGCATGGGATCACAGCGACGGCAGCGGCTCACCAGACGTCTGGGGTCATATTCATCGTAGAGTTTGATGAACTCCGTCACGCCCAGAATGGTCTCGGCGCGGAGGGAATCCTTGTGGCCACCCCATGCGGCGGTGATGATGCGGAGGGCATCGCTGTAGATGTCCTCGCCCACAGACTTGAACTCGGCGTAGGCGGTGGCCACACAGCCGATGCGGTTTTGCCCTCTGGTCTGGTTGAAAGCGAGGGTCAGGCCAGCTTTCTCTGTGGCCTCCTTGAAGGCGATAGCATCCGGGTTTCCGGCAAAGACCATGGCCCGGAGTTTAGCGCCGGGGTAGACTTTGGCGGAAAAGCCGGTCTGCTGGGCAAACAGCATGGCCTCATCCTGGGGCGTCAGCCCGCGATAGACCTTGCAGGTGATAGGCAGGTCGTGACCGCCATTGAGCATTTTCCTGGCAGCAATAGTGTGCTGTCCGTCAAACACGTAATAATTGCCATCACGGGCGCTGACCTTGGGCTCATTGGCAACGCACTCATTGAAGTTCTCCACGATCTCGCGGACGCGCTCCCGATTTAAGCCGCGCTGGTAGAGGTCGCGGGGGATGAGCAGTTTGGAGCTGTTGAGATCCATTCTTTCATAGAGCAATTTTTCGGGATTCATAATTCCACTCATATCTTGTTCCTCCTTCGATGTGTAAGATGTATTCTTTTAGGTCTTGCAGAGTGGCAACGATCTGACTGCGGTACTGTTCTTCGTCAATGAGCTGCGGCCATTCCTCGAAGGTAACGTCAAATCCCTGCAAGATCCTCGTGACCCTCCACTCAAACTGCTGAACGGCGCTATCCACCGTTACGGTGTGTTCATCACCGTCTGCCGTTGTATTCAGAGTAACGTCCGGCAGCTTTTTTCGCGCCTTGCCCTTCATAGCGTTGGAGGATTTCCTGCCCCGGCGAAACACCTGGTCGATGATTGACCTGCATTCTTCCGCGCCGCCCTGCACTATAGCCTGCATTTCCTTTTGCGTAGGTCTGATATTGCCGGCAAGGACTTCCTGACGAAATCCGGGAGATATTTCCTCGGCGGCAGATACTCCTTTGGCATATCGGTCAGCACGTTTAACAAACGACTCCGATACACCCGATTTCTCAGCAACTTGCTTTCGTGTTTTATGTGCGTCTGCATCTGGTAATGGGCCACTTTGGCCCATTACCAGATGTGTGTGCTGATTCCCTCTAAACCCGTCTCTTGCTCCATGGGACATCTTTTTAGCCTGATACTGTTCTCCAATCAACACTCTCTTTTGCTCCTGAGTCAGATTCCTCCGTCCAAGCTGATTGTTGCAAATCCATGCGAGGGCCTCATAGCGGTTGTCAAAGTCCTTTTCATAGACGGTGTAGATGATCTGCGGGTGATCTTGGGCGATCTTGTAGCGGTTGTGTCCGTCCACGATGGTATCGTTCCAAACGATGAGGGGCATCAGCACCGATCCCTCGGCGAGGATGTTTTCCTCCAACTGCTTAAATTCTTCCTCCGTCAGGGGCGGTATCCTGCTCTCAAACTCTGGGTCGATTTTCAAGATGGGATTTACCCGAGGCTTACTCACGGCGCTTCCACCTCCGTAGGCAGAAAATCGTCCTCGCTCAGATAGAGGCTGATCCGCAAGGCGGCGTCGATCTTCTCCATCTGCTCATCGTTGAGTTTGCCGATACACTCCCGGAGGCGTCGTTTATCCAACGTGCGGATGGATTCAAGCTGGAACACAGAATTGCGGGGCAGGCCCTCAATGCCGGTCAGCATCACGTGGGTGGGTTGATAAGGCTTTTTGCAGGTGCGGCTGGTGGCCGATGTAACAATAACCGTTGGGGAATAGATGTTCCCATAGTCATTTTGAAGAATGAGAACGGGCCGGTTGCCGCCCTGTTCATGCCCGAAAGCCGGACTCAAATCGGCGTAGTAGATTTCGCCGCGATGGTACTCTCGCTCTGTTTGATCCATAATGCCACACTCCTATTCGGTATGTAATGGCAGCCAGCGGATACCGGCTGCCAGTAATTGCTTTGCTTGTTCTTGATTCCTATTTGTCCCCGACACCCCGGAATCCTGGGAGTTCATCAGGCGGCGGCTTGCTGGGCCGCTCCATAGGAATCCAACCTCCCCGCCTTCATTATGGCCGGGCCGCGAGTTACGGAAGTATCTTTGACCCTGCGTGCTGTCATCGCCCGGACGGTAGCAATCCGTCCTTCGCGGCTGGATGTATCGCTCGCCCTTTCGGGGTCGTGGCGCTCCTCACCGTTTGGCTTTGCCTTTCCGGCATACACACAGGAACGTGCCTGATGAGTGCATATTCAGTTTTCAGTATCCGTTTTCACATCAGCGGGTTTCCCCGGCTGATGATTTAAGTTTAGCGGATTTTGATCCGTTTTTTTATGGTGTAGTACGCCGGATTTACCCGGCGCGTTTTGCCGGGTCAGAGTATTTGCTTCAAGGCAGCTAGTTCCGCAATGGCCGCGTTGAGCCTCACTACTGCGTCATATCGTGTCTTTCCCAGTACAAGGTAGTCCAGGCTGACATCGAAAAAAGAGGCAATATCTATCAAAACTTCGAGGGAACATCTGTGTTTTCCCTTTTCAACCTTTGCCAGATGGTCGAGGCTCAAATTCAACTCATCCGCCAACTGTTCCTGCGTCATGCTCCTGCCCTTACGAAGCTGACGGATGCGGCAGCCGATATTCTCAATTTCATTATACATAAAATAGCCCTTTTCCGACCAAGCCGGAAAAGGGCTTTCAAAATCAGCGCATGAAGCAATCGAACGGAGCAAACAAAAA
>CANRLX010000129.1 GCA_947631615.1 uncultured Acetatifactor sp. | reverse complement strand
GACATGCCCGGATTGCGGTCAAGAAAATGCCGCATCTGCTCCGAATAGCCTGCGAATATGACCGCCACGTTGTCTCTGTGATTTTCCATCTCCTGAACAATCGTATTGATCGCCTCATCCCCGAAGCTGTTTTCATAACCGTCGCAGAGAGAATACGCCTCGTCGATGAACAGCACGCCGCCCTGCGCCTCTTTAAATCTCTTCCTGACAAGCGGCGCTGTAGCGCCCACATGGTCGCCAACAAGATCCGCCCTGCCCACCTCCACGAATCTTCCTGAGGGCAGGATTTTTTCATCCTTCATAATCTCGGCAAACAGTCTCGCCACCGTGGTCTTGGCCGTCCCCGGATTACCGGTGAACACCATATGCAAGGAGGGATTCTCCTTGCGGATCCCCCTGTTCATGCAGAGCTTCTTCAGCTTAAAGCCCGTGACCGCCTTGTGAATGACTTCCTTCACGGAAGCAAGACCGACCATCTCATCAAGCTCCCTCTGCGCGCTGCCGGCCTCTCTTTCCTCCGGCAGCCCTTCTTCCAACCCCGTGATATCGGGCCCGGTGAGCAGAAAGATTTCTTTTTTCCCTATGTTCTCCGCAGTTTCTCTGGCGGTCAGCAGCCGGATGGACTGATTCTGCACGGCCCGCTCGATCAGGTTGCGCACATATCTGCCGTTGCCGAAATTCTCCATACGGCTGACCTTCTCAAAAATACTGCTCGCTTCCTGCTGCGCCTCCTCCGTGACGGCAAAACCGCGCTCCTTGGTCATCATGGCGAAAATAGCCGACAATTCCTCCACGCTGTAATCGGGAAAATCGATCCAATACGGGATTCTGCTCTTCAATCCCTCATTGATTTCCAGAAAACCCCTCATCCGCTCGGAATATCCGGCCAAAATGACGATGACTTCCTCCCGTCTGTTTTCCATTTCCTGAATGAGGCAGGTGACGGCCAGATCACTTTTCATAGCGTATGCCTCATCGATGAACAGTACGCCGCCCTGCGCTCCCGCAAACGCCTCTCTGATTGTAGCCTCACAACAAAGTCCGTCGAGATCCATCCCGCCACATTCCACAAAGACGCCGCTCTTTAAGATTCCTTTCTCTTTTGCGATACCGGCAAACAGCCTTGCAACCGTCGTCTTGGCCGTTCCCGGATTGCCGGCAAATATCATGTGCATGGTTCCTGGCCGGTACGCGCTGCCCCGGCGTTTTTTCCGCTCCTTCTCCACAATATCCGTGGCAATGATGTGATCAATCTGTTCTTTAACGGCAGCAAGGCCGATCAGGTTCTTCAGCTCCTCATAGGCGGAAGCGGCATTTTCTTCCCTGTCCAGCATAAACGTATCCGCCGTGCCGTAAGCATAGGCCTTCAGCACGTTTCTGTTCAGACACCACGGCTCGAACTGTTCAAACGCCGCAAGCACGTCTGTCTGGGAAAATCGGTTCCCGGCAAAGGTTTTCATAAACTCGCCCGCCTGTCTGGCATACTTGGAATAGGCCGATGCCCTGATCAGCTCCTTCAGATAGGCCACGGCTTCTCTCCGGCCGCCCACGCCTTCCTTGAGCTCCACCAGAAGGATATGTCTGCGCACCGCCGTCAGAAACGAATAGGCAAATCCCGGATTTTCGATATGGTAGGTGAACACAAACAGACAGTCATTCCTGTATTGCTTTACCAGCTTTTCCAGGTACTTGCAGGTCATTGCATAGTCAACCGGACTGCATCCGAATTTTTCAGACAGATCGATCACTACCACTCCGCCGTAATTATTTTCTATCACGTCCTCAAGCTGACAACTGCTGCTCCGATACAACTCCGGCTTTATCTGCGTGATGATCTCCATGCGTCTGCCGCGTAGGCGGTTTGCCTTCGCCAGCCTCTGCGCGAGCGTTTCCGCCATATCAACCGCAGTCTCCGTGCTCCTGCCCGAGATCACGTAGTGCACCGGATTCCCTTGAAAATCCGACACGTTTCTGTGGGATTCGATATTGGAAAGCTCATCGATCATGCTCTTGTCATACAGCGGATTCTCTTTTTTATCCTTCTCTGCAATCATCTTTTCTTTCCACTCATAAAAATGCTTCTCCCCGTACAGCACCTTATAATTATGGTAAATTTCCGCCTTTGACACTTCCAACATTCTCACAAAATTGCTTGATTTGTCTCTGCGCCTTGCTTCCAGCATATCGTCATAAAACTGCGCTACGGTGATCTCACAGGGCTCAGCCTTTACCTTTTTGATACCAAAGATCTGCCGTAATATTTCAAGGATGTCGTCGTATGCTTCGCGAAAAGTCCGTGTCTTTTCGTCATAGGAAAAAGCGCTTAAAACGGCATCCTGTTCTTCTCTGTATGTAAAACAGCTTACGCCGTTTTTGAGATTGCCATACAGGTAACTGCTTACTGCGGCAACCGGATTGTGATAGGCATATTCCATCAGCCTGACTGTCGCATTTTTTTCAATCTGTTCCGCTGTGGTGCTAAGTATCAATTCAAAGTACCTCATGGATCTCCTCCGTCCTGTGCTGTCCGTATCTGCGGACGCTTTCTCTGACTGCCTCTCCATTCTGCCGTATGTTCTACATTTCGATTATACTTTTCTCCGGTATATTCGCTACCAGCCAGTCCAATTCCTCCTGCGGCACACGGATACAGCCGGAGGTGTGGGCATCCTGCTCTGAAACAGGCTCTTTCGCTTGGAATGTGCCGCTTGTGGCATCCTTCAGATACATATTGCTGTGGATAAAATAATCCTCAAATACCGCCAGATAACCAAAAAACTTCACCTGCTCATGCTGTGGGTGATAGGGGCTGACATACTCCTCATGCAGCCCCGATACATGCTCAATGCGGAAGATACCCGCAGGCGTCCGCATCCTGTCCTCTCCGCCGAACATGCAGGGGATCGCCTTTTTCAGCGTAAACAATACATAGTCGGACGTGTCAAAATCCTCCCGTAGGGGATAAAGCTCCCGAAGAGTATTGTTGTCCGCCTGTTCGTAGACCTCCAAAGACTGCGCGGCACGGTTCAGTTTTAAGTAGTATTGGTTGGAGCAGACGGGAGACAGGATGGATTTATGAGCTATGTATGTTGTTTTTGGGTCGCACGCATCAATGAAGTCAATAAATGCTTCAGCAATCAGCTTCGCATTGTCAACGGTTCCTTCTTTATCTTCTGAATTATAATAAAAACTCACAGCAGGATTGTAGCAAAAACTTTTATCTTTACGTTTTATTTGCTGTAGTTTCTTTAATTTTTCTTTTGACTGTGATTCATATGATGTCGGGTAAGCAATATCAAATTTACCATCCTTTCCACAATTAACAGTTTTATATAAAGCCCGATCAAACTGTATTGCCTTCAAAATGCAATTCACTTTCTTCTCTGTATTGATAAAAAAGCGCATAAAGTTCAGCTCATACAAAACACCTTTTTTTCTTGCCGCTATATAGCGATATAAGTGATTTGCTTCCTTATAAAATGTTTTCCCTAGTTTCCTTATATCACCATTTGCTCCAGATCCATATTGTACTTTCTTATCATTATTATCTTCTTTAATATCAGCGCTTACAAATATTTTATCATCTTCATCATCCTCACGGGACTGTTCAAATTTTTCTTTATTCACACACACCCTATCACTAGTGTTAAGCTGTTTGATCACCTCATCCCTTACCTTTTCTACTTCTTCTGCAATTTTCTTCATCCTGTCCACACTGCCTGATAAATTCTCTTTATCATATGGAAACAGGTGATAATTATAAGTTTTTTCATCGAAAAAAATAGCTGCCGGCATTCTATTTTCCTCTTTTACTTCGGCTTCATACAGTTCCCCACATTTATACGCACCCTTATCATCGATACACTTTTCACTGTTTTTAATCATCTCTTGAACAAATTTAACTGTGTCTGTTTCTTTCATTATGTTTTCTGCCATCTTATTTTTCTCCAATCATAAATTTCAAATTTTTCACCAAAAAATTTCTCCTATCTTTTCCTTTTACACATCCCCCTTCCTTTTCTTCCTCTTCCAGTACATCCCCGCAAGCGCTGCCCCGAACGCCGCGATCCCCACGCACGAGAACGCAAAGCTGACAAGCATTTCTACCCGCCCGGTCGCAAGGTAATCCACGGTCTGCAGAACCGCCCCCACAATGGAAATCAGGCCAAATACAGCGATGATCATGCCAATGCTGCTCTCCCTGCGGGCATCCAGGCGCTCCTGCTCCTCGTTGAGCAGACTAATCTTTTCCTTGATCTCGCCAATACTCTCTGTCACACCGTTCATCCGGACCAGCAGACGGTACATCTCGCAGACGTTGTTCCAGTGCGAGATCTGAGACGGCTCCAAGGTGCCGTAGGCGATGAACTCCAGCGCCTCCCACTTGAGCTCCCGAATGCTTTTGGGGAAACTGCTTTTTCCTCGCTCCAACATATGTCTCTGATGAATTTCCTCATTCAGCACCAGGCAGGAATACTTCTGCCAGATGGCCAGCAGCGTCAGCAAAAGATCGTCCTCCGCCCGCGCTGCAAGCGGGACTTTCCCTTGCGCATAGACCAGCGATATCTCCTGTGAGGTCACACAGCAGCCCCAGCCGTAGTCCTCGGAGTTCACATCTTTCGCACCCGTGACGTAAGCCACATCTAACTCCGACTTGTCCTCAAAATCACGGGACAATTCGATCATTCGATGTTCATTGTAGGTGATCCTGTTCAGGATTTCCATACTGGCAAACCGCTTCGGCGCGTATGCTGCGTTGAGGCGGTAAGCCTCCTTTAAAACGATGCTGTTGTCTCCGCCCTCCGCCATAAACCAACGAAAACGCGGACTGCTCTGTCGCAGGATCTTCTCCTCAAGCTCTCTCAGAAAAGCATACTGTTTCTCTTTCACTTTCTCCGGCTCGCTCAGATAACCCGGATAGACGAACTCATACACGGAATCCACATCCTGATTGCGGTATGACAAATAAACCGTCAGGAACGCCACCCCGTTATAAAATACAAAAAGCTGCAGATCCGTAACCGGAATGTCCGCCTCCATGCGGATCGGCTCTATGCTCACATCCAGGCGAAAGCGACGGACGAAATCCCCATCCGCACGGCACTTGCGGTTCATCAGTTCGATGAAATCTCCAGAGGCAAAGGGCAGCGCCTCCCCGGCAGCGGATATGCCGCCGAATCCCGCCGTTTCCTCATAGCGAAGCGGCAGAATGAGAAACATGCCCCGTTCCAAATCGTCTTTGTTCTCTGTCTGTTCCCAATAACCTGTCATGTCGGTTCTCCCTCTTTTTCCTTCGTATTTGTCTGTTTCAAAGCATATATCCATCTCATATAACCTCTCCCAGCACTCCCGATCATCTGCAAAATCAAACTTGTTATCATCTAATATGATATAATCTTGCGCCAAATGGCAGCCGCTGTTTCCAAAACGCACAGATCAGCGTTTTCAGCAGCTCACATATAAAACTGGCAAATCAACGATTATAAGTGTCAAAGATATTATGGAGAAACCCATGTTCAAAATTTTGAAGATAGAGATTTTATTCATATTTTTTCTTCAGCTTTGCGATTTCGTCCCGAATCCTCTCCCGGATCTCCTCATCCAGAATCTCCACCGCCCCGGCATACTGCATGGCCCAGTGAACGATCATGGACGGAGAAGTCCTGACCTTTACGATGTCATACTGCACCTTGCAGCCGTTCTCATCCGTTTCTAAGGACTCGTCCGTTTTCTCATAATGATCTCCAAACCAATCGTGCAGGATCGTATAGTCATCGAAACGGAGTTTGATCTGTATTTCCCGGGGCTCATCATACGCCATATACAGATGCTCCGCCATATATTTCTCCGGATCCCAGTGCGCGTTGGAAATCGGCAGTCCTTCAAAGGCACAGACATCGATGGGCACAGGCTTTCCCTTATCATCCGTAACCAACTCCACATCCGACATCAGATCCACCCGGTAATGCCAGATGCGCCTGTCCTCTTTTTTCATGCCGATGCAATAATAATGGTCGTGATAGACCACCAGGTGATAGGGACTTAACACATGCAGATATTCCGTTTTCGGCGCCATCGTGTGTTCCGATGTATAACTGTTAAACCGAAACCGTATCTGACACAGGTTCTTTATAGCCTGTTGAACCCGATTGATCTTTTCCGCAAACGGTTTCCTGTCCCGCAACACTCTTGTGCTGAATCTTCCATGTATCGTCTGAGGGCTGAATTTCAGCCTGTCTCCGTCGTAAAACGGCGTCCGATAATAGAGACTGGATGTGGACACGAGCTTGTCCACCAGCCGCTGTTTTTCCTCATTGGAAAGCAGATCGGAAAAGCTGACCAACTGAATCAAATTGTCCAACTCCGAAAAGCAGAACGTATGTACATAAGAAAAATCCGTAATATCCGCCGATTTCTTTCCGTTTTCTTTGTTTCGTTTTTCCTTCAGGCGGTTCTCCTGATACCCCTCGTACCGAATCCGGTAGTCTCCTTCATTGTCCCCCGTATACTCCGGCGGATCCACTTCCGACAGTATTTCCTCCAGCGTACTTGTGAGTGTGTTCGGCGCTTCCAGCGGCGTGCCGTTTTTATATTTTGCCATACGGTAAAGACGCAGACACCTGCCCAATTCGTCTTTTGACAGACTGTGTGTTTCATCCGTGAGAATACGAAGGATTTCCAGGATCTGTAAGGTACGCCTCTCCGCACTGTATTTTCCTCGATCGGGCGACTCTTCCACGGAGCTTGTTCTCCCATCTGCAAATACCCTTTCCACGGTTTGAGTGTCCATGGGTTCCCGAAGATCCGGCATTTCCGTGAATCCATGCGGATTTGTGACAAACTTTAATTCCTTTGCCATTTCCCCATCAATAAAATGCGTGGCATAGGTCAGAAATTCTCCTTGCTTCGGATCATAACTCCGGACGGCAGACAAAAATCCCTGCCAGCCAGCCTGATACAATTCCTCTTCCAAATCCTTTTTGCGGCCGGGTGCCATATCTAATTTTTTCAAACGCTTCCATGCACGGTCATGGATATAATTTTCAAAATGATGATATAGGCTTTCCCATGCCGCGTTATCACCGGATTTTGCTTTTAAAATGAGTGTTTTTACATCTTCCTTTGTCCTGTCATTGTCTAAAGGCATTTGGGCCCTCCCGGATTTCTCTCTGATCTGTTTCTCGAATCGTATAACCTGATGCAGGTTAAATCATCTTAAAATGCTCCAGCGCCTCCCTGACCGCCGCCTCTTTTCTTTCTCTGGCGGCACGCAAGGCCTGACGCTGGGCACATATGGCTGTGTGGCGTTCTCTGACTTCGGTTTATTGTAATTCTCCCTCGTATTATAAAGTAGTAGTGTTTATAGACCCTCTCCAAGGTCTGTGTGCTATACTGTTTAAGATACTGTGGAT
>CANRLX010000128.1 GCA_947631615.1 uncultured Acetatifactor sp. | reverse complement strand
GCGACTGTCATGGCATAGGCGATCGTATTGCAGTCAACAGACTGCTCCTTGATGCGGCCAACACTCTCGATCTGCGGACGGACAGCGGGGCCGTAGAGCTCGTCCACCACGGGGTCGGAGACATATAGTATTTTTCCTGAGATGCTAGCATCGCGAAGTGTCGACTCCACTTCTGATATCCGCCCCTGGCCGATCTTTAATACAGATTTCTTCATTATGAATCGCCTTTTACCCATTCATTTACTGACCGGAAAGTGCCCCAGACCCGAATTGAGTATCATCGCTTTCATTGTTTGTCACCCCTGCCCATATTCACTGCGCTCATGGCTCTATTATCCAGGCGCTCTCATTTGTTAAGAAAAACTTTCAGTTCCTCCGGCGTTCCCAACACATGTACCTTGTCCGCATCAACAAGGCTGATGGTCACGCTCATACCCTTTTCGATCATCAGGTTATACATCGGAGCGATATACTTCTCCTTTTGGGCGCACTGACCGCTCCCGTAATACTCGTTGTAAAGTCTTGTAAAGAGACCGGCGGAAGAGAAATAATACGCGCCCAACGTGCAGTTGTCCGATATCCGCTCTTTCTCTTTTACTTCCTCCACCTTCCCGCTCTCATCCAGTCTCACAAAGCTCCAATGTTCGCCTATCGCGTGAAAGCATGGGATGTGGCCGTCTCCGGTCAGGTCTGCATACCGCATCTCTCCGGGTTCCACATAGGTGTCGATATTGTAGATCAATATGGGATTGTCATCACAGCAAAGAGGCAGTGCGAGCATACATGTTGTGGCCTGTCCGTCTGTCAGAGCATCGAGTTGGACGATCTGTATGTCCGCAAGCCCATACTGTACGCATTTTTCCCGGATAAAATCTTCGGCATGATCGGCCCTTCTCACGACAAAAACGACCCGCACTGTGCAAGAATAGTAATCCAGCAGGCTGTCCATAGACCACTCGAACAGCGTTCTTCCTCGGGCTTCGATCATATATTTCGGGCAATCATATCCAGCCCTGCGAAAGCGTGTACCCAAACCGGCCATTGTTATGATGATTGTCAACTCACTCATGCTCGCCGACCCTCTCTACCCTTTTCACCGCCTCCTTGCACAGTGCATCCATTTCTTCCACAGTACAGTGCAAGAATTCATCCGGTCGGATCGTTCTGTCATCCACATAAAACCCCTTATGGCCCGGCCAGGGCTTACCGTATATGATCTCATCATAGGGTATATCCCACTTCTCCAGCCAGTCCCGCAAGGTTTTGGCGGTATACTTATTGATGAGTCCCATATTGCCCTTATAGGAGTTCATATTTCTGGATGTGAACAGCACGATCTTCGCACCGTTCTCCTTGTAATACCGAATACGATCGACCATATTCCGGTATGGGATGAGGTCCTCATATCGCTCGCCGGCGCCCTTGATCGGACATAATGTCCCATCTATATCAAACACAAAAGTATAGTTACTGAACATCTCCATCCTCCCCATCATCTGTTCCCGCCTTGGTCGTTCCGTTTCCGATCGCAATATTGATCACCCGTGCCAATATCTCGATCCCAACAGCCAGCATCACCATCTGCTGATCAAAGCTCTCCATGTGCAACGGGATCATACTCAAAAACAACAGTGCTTCGATCATCTCGATCTTCTGCTTATCGGGGCCGATCTCTTGCTGAAATACACCAAGAATAACAGCAAACAGATCAAATTGCCGTTTTTGTTCGTGGATCGCGTAGCTGATCGATGGGACAGACAGATCATACGACACGTCGAAAAGGCCCTTTATCATATAATCATATTTCCCATCAACACTATGAAACAGCTTCGCCAGGTCATAGCGGAAATCGCCGTAGATGTCATACTCTCCGAAGCTTCCGCGCGGGTCGATGAGCTTGATGAAGGAGAAGTTCTCGTCTATCATTATGTTGGTAAAGCAAAGGTCCCCATGTATGATCGCAAAGCTATTTACGTCATACAGGTATTTAGGTATATTCACCTCCAATTCTCTGCAAATCGCGTCAAGCGCCATATATGTCCGGTCATTGACAGTGATCGGATGAAGGAAAAATTGTGAAAACCTGCTGTCGCGCCGCAGTTCATTCAGCCGGGCCAGCGTTTTTGAAAGATACATATCTTCCAGGGAACGCCGTATATTTTCATCCCGGACACTGTATCGTTTCAGGTCGCTGCAAACAAATCTGATCCGTTCAAATATATCTGTCCATTGCTGCAGGCTCAGGTCACCATACAAATACAACTCATGGATCGTATGATACGCATAATACTCCATTGAAATGTACGGTTTGAGATATCGTGTTGAGTAATCGAACACCCTGGGATGCGCATATTCAATATCGCCAGGCAGTTTCAGGTACCATTTGATCTCATCGATGAACTTTTCTCTGTTGTCACTTGTTTTTGTCAGGATGCCCCGGAAGCTGTCGATGGTGATGTGGTTGAACTCCCTCGCCTTTACCGCCAAATCGGAACGGATATATCTGTCGGCATGACCGATGTCAAACCACTTATCTGTCCATACCGGGGTCAACGGATAGACCAGGCTATATTCCCGCAGCGCACGGTAAAATGCGCTGACACAGCCTTCACTCTCTCCTGCTGCTTTCTTCAGACAGCCCGCAAAGAATCCTGTATGCAGGATTTGAAAGACGCCGACAAACAGTTTCTTTCTGAAAGTATTACCCCCCCCCAGGAGCGATTTTATCGTATATTTGGGTGATCGCGCCGTCTACCTCGTCGAAAAACGTCCATTTGTCAGATGGGAAATCCTCGGCATAATAAAAGGCGTCGCCTTCCGCAAACAGTGAAGTATCCTCCACCAGCGTATCGGCAAAATTGATCAGGACCGGACTATCTATGTTCCGGATGCCGTACCACACTGTATATGCCAGATCTTTCACCTCCGGCAGGTCCTCTATCACCACATTCGTTTCCGCATAGCGGCCCAGCCGTTGGTGTACTTCCAATGCGCCCATCCCGCAGATGACCCGCATCACCTCACAAGTATTCTTATACTGCTCATAGAGATGATCAAACATGATCTTCTGATTGATCGGATAGATCACCGCGGGAAGCTTTCCTATTTTTCGCAGCTCCTCCGGGACGTATGTCGCACTTGGAATAATGACTTGCCTGTCAATCATATAGCGCCCCCCATTATTAGCATTTCAAAATGCCTCATACCTCGATTTCATTCAAAGGCCGCCTCTCGCGCCAGACAGCACCTGCTTTGACAGTGCAGTTTTCATAAAGACTTCCAGGTCCTCCGGAGTGCCGAGACCGTGCATTTTTTCGCCTACATCCTTATATGTGATCTTCAGCCTCGCTTCGATCATCTCGTTGTAGACCGGCGCCACATAAAACTCGCCATTGACTCGGATGTCTTTCCCGATCATCTGATCAGCATACCGGACGAAATCCTTTCCCCGGCGGTAGTTATAGATACCTACCGTCGCTTGGTCGGAAATGACTTCCTTTTCCCTTACCATCGTGACAAGCCCGCTCTTGTTATAGCGGATATAGCTCCATTTCGGATGATTCGCCGGCATCGTCATGATGAGTCCGTCATAACCGTCCAATGCGGAAATATAGTCGTTAATGTCCGTCTCCACATACTGGTCGCTGTTGGCAATCATCATAGCGTCATCATTGTCGATATACTGCCGTGCCAGCAAGACCGTACATGCCGCACCCTCTGTGATATAACTGATAGGGATAATCACACAGCCTGGAGCGATCCGCTCAAGTGTCTCAGCAAGATTGTATTTTTCAAGGTGCTCTTGCTGGCAGATAAAAATAAATCGGTGTTCACACGCGGGCGCTATGTTCTTTGTTACATACTCAATCATGGGATGACCATAGATATCTATGAGAGGTTTCGGCCTCTCATATCCGGCCTGCACGAATCTGTTGCCGCGCCCGGCCATCGGAACAACAATATTCAGCATAGCTCAGTCCTCCACTTCGTATTTGTCATTGTTGGCGCTCGGAAGCTTTACAACAACATTGACACAGTCCTCCATCGCCACAAATGCGGTAGCGTCCCCGGGCTCCACTACAATAATATCCCCTTCGGAAAACTCCTGATTAAACATCCTCACGCGACCTTTGACTATTACAGTGATCTCTGTCGCAATCTTATGATGGTGTTTCTTCTCACAATCGCCCTTCAAATAGCGTTTAACAGCTACTTCGCAGTCATTAGTCCGATACAGCGTCGGCTCAAAATTTCCCACGAACCAACCCTTTATCATATCATTCAGCCGCGCTGTTTTCATTTGAAGCTCTCCTCGTATTCTTTGATCTTAGCCGGCGAGTAAAACGAATGGAACTGCCATGGCTCGATATCGTAATAGGAGATTCTCTTTCCTTTCAGTATCAGCTCATTGATCGCGGCGGAGATATAATATGCCCCGTTCAGATTGCTTCGTTTCAGAAGTGCCGATTTGGCTGCCTCGACAAAGTCCGCGCCGTGCCGGAAATAGTAGAATCCCGCGATAGCATCCCTTGTAAACGGCCGTTTTTCCGCCACCTCCACGACCAACCCGTCTTTCTTCCGGGCGTAGCTCCACCGAGGGTGGATGCTGGGGAACGTCATAATACCTGCGTCCGCGTCCTCTTTCCCGAATTTCTCAAGCACCTCGTTATAGTCGACATTAACGATCTGGTCCACATTGACAATGACAAGAGTGTCCTCGTTGTTGATGCTGTCTATCGCCATCAGGCTGGTGCATAACGCTCCAGCAGTTTGGCCTTTCAGTTTGATCACACGGCTGTCTGGCAGAAGGACTTTAGCAGAATCATCCAGATGGAACTTTCTGCAGTCCTCGTCCGGAAAGATGAAAATACAATTACTGCCGGTAATTGCCCTGTATTCATCGGCCACCAGCTCCAGCATGGTCTTGCCGTTGATCTCTGTCAGGAGCTTGGGAAAAAAGCTGTCCTTGAAGAATTCCGACGAGCCCATCGAGGGAAGTAAAATATTGATCATTTTTCGCACTCCCCGATCATTCTGCAGATGTTATCATAATTCACGTCATACACTGTCGCCACTTCCAATACCGCCGCTCCGCTCGCCTTACCCGCCTGTATCCCATTGGGGTTATCCTCTACAACGATGCACTCGGAAGGCTTTAGGCCGAACTTGTTTATGGCAGTCGTATACATCTCAGGATCAGGCTTTGCTTTTCTTACGTCCTCATTTGAAACGATCAGATCGATATATGGCAACAGACCACTCTTCTCCATCATCGTCTGGATCGTTTTTTTGATAGAATTGGAACATACGGCAATCCGATACCCCTCACTGTGGAGTCTCGAAAGCGCATACTCATGATGGAATATCGGTCGACAGCATTGATAGATATAATCTTCCGTATACGCCTGCTTCAGTTGATTGATGGTTCGATGTAGCTGTTCCGGCAGAAAGTACTGGGTGCTGAGCAATTTTAGCTTCTCGCTCGTCGGCAACCCGTCAAATGTATGCAGATGGTCATAGCGGCTGATCTCTATACCAAAAAGCCGCAGTGCTTTGTTGAGCGCCTCATAGTGCCAATCCTTCGCGTCGATTAGCACACCATCCATGTCAAACAGGATAGCTTTGATCTTATTCCCCATAGAAGTACCCCCTTGCCCCGACCGGCTTATCGGTACACAGAGCGATTTGGGCGTTTTGATGCAATGCACTGTTTTTCAGCCATGCCCAAAACGCCTTTTCATCCTTGCCGTGCAGTTCAGGCGACACCAAGCACACCTTTTTCCCATTCATGAGATGCTTTTCGATCTCCTCGGATGTCAGCCAAATGCCGTCGTAGAAACTGTCCATCCACACGCCATCCGCTTTATCATACAGAATGCACTCATGCTCCACATCACTTTGCCGAGTATAGTAATTCAAGGACAGATCGCGATTGACGACCGCTTCCGGGACAGACATATCAAATAGGAAATAGTCTGATATCTCATATTTCTCCACGAGTGGGACCAAAAGCTCCTGTATCCCGTCGGCTTTTACATTTAATGCGAGCCGTCCGGCGCATTTGGCCTCTCTATAATAGGCAAATAGCTCCTCCGCCGCCGGCGCTGCCTCAACTGCCATGTTATGGGAGATGACCAGCTCACCCATATAGTCGCGTATATCTGTCTCCACCCCGAAACCGGCTTCCAGAGCCCTGCGCAAGGCTGGGAGCGTATTCTTTTCCTCTGGTTTGCGCCACAGGCCGCGATGTGCGATAATGTCCATGATCGTTCATCCTTTCCTGAACCTTGAGCCAATACTCTGGGCCGGCTTATGGAAGGCATCCCTTATTTACAACTATCCTCTTTGTGATCTCTACCCAAAGAATCGATGCTGTCAAATCTGCTGCGACCGAAATAACGAATCCCAGAGCTCCCATGCTGAAAAATCGGCCAATACGAATCGTTAATGTCTGAAAAATATAAATCGGAAGACACAACTGATCTATATAATCTGTCCATGCAGCATGAAAGACATTTTCATGATAAGAAGCGCAAAATATCAGAATACAAAAGACTATAAGATTCCCATAATCTTTGATGGCTAGCCGCTCCGCCGGAATACCGGCCGATGCGATCACACAGACCCCTATCGCGCCGAGGAATAACACTAACCGACTGAATAACAGCAACGTCTTGTTCAGCGCCAGTTTATCAAATCTGGCGAAGAAGTCCCGCAGTACACTTCCCAACATAACGCCGGCCAAGCCACGGCATATGCCTGCCAATACTGCGCCGGAAAAAACCGGCTTTGACCAGGCGTCAAGTGAGCCAAACGTATTGATCAGATAATTATAGAGCAAGACGGCTCCCGCAAAGAAAAAGATGTTCGCCCTTTCCCCATAATCGCTCCAAAAATAAACACATATGCTGCCGGCAAATACCGCACTGGACAGGAACCAAAGATGGAATCCAGAGCCAAGTACTGTTTCCGGCATGATCTGCGATATCGCCGTAGTTTGGACAAAGAAATAGGTCGTCAATTCTGCAAGACTGCTGATCGAGACACCATGAAGTACCAGCTGTCCTATCATCATTCCCATCGCAGCTACCGCTGTGCAGGCAAAATACTTTTTGAACCTTTTACAGAAATAACCGACTGTACGGTCCCATGCCGTTTGTGGTTCGGTCTCCCGTTGGGAAACAGGCAGGAAGAAGCCTTGCAGAATAAAGAAGAAATCAACGAAGATATACCCCCCCCCGGCCTATAATTTTACCGGAGAAAAAATGCAGCAGAATGATTTGGGAGCAAAATAGCAGTTTCAGTATCGATATCGTTCCGTTGTGTCTCTTCGCCATGACCAATCGACCTCACCTTCAAAGTTAGTGCTGATTTGCCGGCGCTCTCCAGCTAGACTTCCTTGCCGCAGATCATATAGATCAGGCGCACAGCACC